>JBCCIM010000185.1 GCA_039111535.1 Bacteroidota bacterium
ATGGCGCAAAAAAACTGATGGCGCAAAAAATTGATGGCGCAGGAAATAGATCGCACAGGCCAACGGGCGCTAATCCGCGCCTTCGATGCTGACGAATCGCAGCTGGTGGGTAAATCAATCGACGAAATCCGATCCTTCCTAATCAATCACATTACCCGCTTGCTTGATCAAAACCCGGCCCACCTGATGAGTATTTTGTACCGGATCGATGTACGAGAACCTGATGTAAAAGCTGCGATTGCAACAGCGCCCACCGGAGAACTACCGGCACAACTGGCTACCCTGATTATAGACCGGCAGCTCGAGAAGCTCAAATACCGCAAATAGTAAGCGATATTGTCAGGACGCCCAAGACAAAACTGAATGAATCTTCAAGTTTCGTTTTAGTATCTTGGGGCACTTCCTTTCAGGCTTATACCATCATTACGTAGTTGTTTTTTATGAGAGAAGATGGACGTCGCGTGCCGGCATTGGCAGAATGCGTTATCAGAATGACTTTTCAGCCCTTTTCCAGGTTGATGTGGCGACCCAAGCTTGTAAATGGCGGCCGCTTTGCACCACTGGAAAAGCCGTGTTTTGTCTACGGAAACCACTCACATAACTACGATCCGTTCATATTCAACATGTTCACACCGTGGATGGACTCCACGACGGGGGTATTAACAAAAGAGTACTTCCGCAACAAGTTCATGCACGACGCTCTCCTAAATGTTGAGCTTTATCCAACACGGAAGCACGTCCCTGAACCTCACCTGATCCGCAACATCTACAAACAAATCAATTTAAATCGCTCTTTCCTGATCTACCCGGAAGGCGGCCGTAGATGGGCCGGCCAACCCATTCCGTGGATCGATTCCACAGCAAAGATTTTTGCCAAATTTGAACTCCCGGTTTACCCCATCATCACGGAAGGATCTTACATTTCGTGGCCGCGCTGGGCAAAATACCCCCGCCCCGCCCGCATGCGGATCACCCTTGGCGAACCCATGCGGTTTAACCGCAAAATGCCCATCGAAGACGTACTTGCGAAGCTCAAAGCGCCTATCGACTTTGATGAGACGCTCATGCCAGACGAACTCAAACCCAAATGGGCGTTCCGGCCGGCAGTAGGCATTCACCGCTTACTTTATCGCGATCCCGACACAGGAGACAATGGCGCCATATTTACACCTGACGGCACGTATGTCGAAAATCGCGCCGGCACCCTGCGGTATAAAATGTTACCGGACAGTACGCTGCTGAACGAAAAAACAGGCAAAATTGTCACAACGGCAACCCTCTACAACGCTGTCAAGGCACTGCCGCTGACAACCAATAAGGAAGGCATCATTGTCGAGGAAAACGTAGACCTATACGAAGAACCCAAATTCCCAGAGTTGATCCCACATGGCAAGGGAACGCTTCGACTCTACCCAGACCGGGTCTGGTTCAAATCAGACTCGATCGACACCCAAATTCCGATAGAAGAGGTACTATACGTGGGGGTAGAGCGGAACTACATGCTGCAGGTCTTCCTGGCTGACAAAATGCTTCAGGCTTGCTTCAAAGGCGCTGGCAGCGCCTTGCAATGGCAAGACACCTTGCTACGTATGAAAGCAGAACGGGAAGACAAACAGGTATCAGCGTCCGGCGCTAAATAATGACCGTTTGGGATTACAACATAACCATTGGCGAATTTGCCCTTGATTTTGCATTCCTGAGCACGTTTCTCATTTTCGGCTTTCTTTGCCGGCGCTATATCTCCTTCTTCCAGAAATTTCTCATCCCCAGCCCACTCATTGCCGGTTTTGCAGGCCTGCTCATCGGACCAGAGATCCTTTCATGGCTCTCTTACGACACCGAACGGATGGCGGTATACATCTACCACTTGCTTGCCCTCACCTTTATAGGTATTGGTTTGCAAGGAGGCGGCGAAAAGCGTTCGCGTGGGGCTATGCATGTTGGATTCATGTTCATCATGTCTTACTTGCTGCAAATTACAATAGGGCTTGGCGTATGCCTTTTTATTGTATACCTGATCAATCCTGACCTTGTACCAGCGGTTGGCATGCTCCTTCCACTCGGGTTCGGTATGGGTCCAGGTATTGCGTACTCCATTGGGCAATCGTGGAGCAATTACGGGTTTGTTGAAGGTGCATCTGCCGGCCTTACCATCGCCGCCGTTGGCTTTCTGGTCGCTTATTTCTCAGGGATGGTGATTGTAAATCGGGGCCTTAAACGGGGCAAAAGTAGTTTACTTGATGGTTCCATTGCACTGAGCAAGTCGATCAGAACCGGAGTAATTGAAGAAGAGCCGCTTCCGGAAGCGGGCCGGCTTCGCTTTTTTGGCGGTGCCATTGAGCCGCTTGCTTTTCATCTTGCCCTTATCGGCTTTCTGTACCTGCTTACTTATGGTGTTACGCTGGGGATAGAGTTGCTCATGCGCGCAGGAGGCATCGAGAAAGAAATAGCAACCCTTTGGGGATTCCATTTCATTGTCGCCAATTTACTCGCCCTCGGGTGCCGCAAATTGATGAATCGGTTCAAAGCCGGCTACCTGGTCGACTATGGCCTGATGAACAGGCTTACCGGTACCCTCACCGACTTTATGATCACGGCAGCCATCATGGCCATTAGCCTCAGTGTTGCGTGGGATTATCTGGTGCCTATTCTTGTTATTTGCCTGCTCGGAGCAGCCGTAACCTGCGTCGCCATCCGCTATACAGCTTACCGGACATTCGACAGCCTGAATTTTGAACGGTTTGTGGGTGTTTATGGGGAAATGACGGGCAATATAAGTTCGGGCCTCGCCCTTGTACGTGTGATGGACCCGGAATTCAAAACACCGGTTGCCCAAGATCTAGGCCTGGGCAGTGGTGTCGCGTTACTATTGGGCTTCCCCCTCCTCATCGTCATCAATTTGCCCTTCACCCAATTCGACGGCGCATTAGTAGGATATTGGATTGTCCTTGGCATTTGCTGGATTTATATGCTCATCATTTTCCTGTTGTGGAAACGATTTGGCCTCAAAAGGCACAAAACAGTTGCGGATTCGTAACCGGAAAACAAGTCAAACCCAACCACCCCTATGCAGAAGTCCACTCGCCAAAGCCACACCTTGCTTGCAGCGCTCTTATTCACCCTGTTGGCAGCCGGCTGCACCCCCACCGATGATCCACAGTACATCGTGGACCAGGCCATTGCTGCACATGGCGGTAGTATGCTCGATGCAGCAATCATTGAGTTTGATTACCGTGGCAAACATTTCAAGGCCACCAGAAACAACGGGGTTTTCGAATACGTGCGCACTTACGAAGATTCTACCGGCGCAATTCGCGAAGTGCTCAACAACGACGAAGCCTACAGAGAAGTGAATGGAGCGCGCGTAGAAATCACAGAGAAAAAGCGATACAGTATCCAGGAAATCAATAATTCGGTTGTCTACTTTGGTTTTGTCCCGTATTTCCTGAACGACCCGGCTGTACAGAAAAAGTACCTGGGCACTTCAACCATCAACGGCACCCCCTATCACGAAATAGAAATCACATTTAGCGCAGAAAACGGTGGCCCCGATTACGAAGACCGCTTTGTCTACTGGTTTAATGCAGAGACCTATACCATGGACTATCTGGCCTACGACTTTCTTATCAACGACGGCGGCACCCGATTCAGAGAGGCATTCAACATCAGAACCATTGAAGGGGTGCGCGTAGCCGACTTCAAGAATTACAAATCGGAGATCATCCCTAAACCTGGCGCGCCCATTGAGGACTATGACGAGTTGCTGGGCACAGATGACATCGCGTTGCTCTCTGAAATCAAGCTGGAGAATGTGCAGATTAGCTCGCTGCCGTAATTCCTGCATACCGTCCCATCTTCAAGAAGAAAAGCCGTTGCGGCTTGACGTATACCACCACCCATATCGCAAGGGGTAGCAGGATCTTCGGTGGTAAACATATTAGCATTTCAATAAATAATGTGCACACATTGCCCTAAGCTTTACCAGACGGGATCAAATAACAGCCTTTTGGCCTTATAGCAAAGCTGTTAACTCAATTGATCAAAAAGTATGAGCAAGGGTCTGCATTACGCTGCTGAAGGTACTGGTATTTCTACGCCGCTAAGTGAACACGTGAACATGCTGGGCGCACAACTCGGTGATGTAATCGCTGAGCACCATGGCACCGACATGCTCACGCTGGTTGAAACGCTGCGCCAGCGCTGTAAACAGGCTGCACTATCCGATCAGCCGGCACTCAGAAAGGAGGTAGAGGAGACAATCAGTTCGCTTGATTACGATACGATTGTGACGTTGCTCAAGGCATATACGGACTTCTTCCACCTCATCAACAAAGCTGAACAGCAAGAGATCATCCGTATTAACCGGAAGCGCGCGCGCGAAAGCACAGCAGAAAACCCGCGAAAAGAATCGATTGCTGAAGCCATTCATCAGCTCAAGCAACAAGGGACAGGCCTCGTCGAAGTACTCAACCTGTTGGGCAGGCTCGACATCCAGCCCACGCTTACCGCCCATCCGACCGAAGCACGCCGGCGGAGCGTGATGTACAAGCAAAAACGCATTGCCACCCTTCTCGCTGAGCGGCGGCAACGTGAACTCACACCCGACGAAGACGAAAAGGCACGTGACGAAATTCGCCGGCAAATTTCCCTGCTGGCCGTCACAGACGAAGTCCGCGTTGAACGCCTCACGGTTCAGGAAGAAGTAGACAATGGGCTCTTTTTCCTTCGCAACACCATTTGGGACACCCTCCCCCACATTTACGACGATGTACGCAGCAGCCTTGCAACGTATTACGATTACAACGGTGACATTCCTGTCTTTCTCCGCTTCCGCTCATGGATTGGCAGCGACCGGGATGGCAATCCCTTTGTCACTCCCGAAGTAACCCGGCAAACGGCAAAAACACACCGCCGTGCTGTGCTAAATCTGGTTGAAGAGGACCTCATCAATCTCAGACGAGAGCTGAGCTTTTCATCCAGAAAAGTAAAAATACCCCAAGCGCTGCTCGACTCCATTGCGCAAGACGATGCTTCGCTCACGTTATCCGATTACCGGCGGCGGCAGTACGCCAACGAGCCGTACCGTTTGAAAGTGAGCCACATGATTGAGCGTGTTTCAGCCCTGCGCGACAATGTTGAAACGGCTTTTGCCTCCACAGAGGGGAGTAGTCCGCTGTACAACAGCCAGATGTTCATTGCCGACCTGGAGTTGCTGCATAGCTGCCTGCTGGCCTCAGGGTATGACCACATTGCACGGCGCGGCCTGCTGCACAAAGTATTGCTTCGGGCGCGGGCTTTCGGCTTCCACATGGCGGCACTGGATGTCCGCCAGCACAGCAGGATTCACGAAGCGGCAGTTGCGGAATTGCTCCAGCGTGCCGGCGTTGCGGATGCGTATGCGTCGCTGGATGAACAATCTAAGCTCGACGTGATTACCCGCGAACTTGCCAACCCACGGCCTTTACTCCCGCCCCAGGCCAAGTTGTCCGACTCAACAGATGAGGTCCTGCAAACGTTTGAAGTCTTGCGCGATATCATCCGGATTGAACCCAATGCGATCGGCAGCTACATCATTAGCATGACCCATTCGGTGAGCGACATGCTCGAAGTCATGCTGTTGGCAAAAGAGGTTGGGATCTGGCGGCTTGAAGATGGGCAGGTAGATTGCCCACTCGATGTAGTGCCCCTGTTTGAAACGATTGAGGACCTCGAAGCCGGCGCAGGTCTGATGCACCAGATTTTCGAACACCCGATTTACAAGAAACAGCTGGTAGCCCGCCACAATTTCCAGGAAATTATGCTCGGCTACTCCGACAGCAACAAAGACGGTGGCTTCTGGATGGCCAACTGGGCGTTGCACAAAGGGCAGGCTACCCTGGGCCAGGTATGCCGTGATAACGGCGTCGACTTCAGGCTCTTTCATGGCCGCGGCGGTACCGTTGGACGCGGTGGTGGCCGCGCGAATCAGGCCATCATGGCGATGCCGTGGGCCAGCCAAAGTGGGCGCATCCGCTTTACAGAACAAGGCGAAGTGATTTCTTTCCGCTATGCCCTGCCCGATATTGCGCACCGGCACCTCGAACAAATTGTAAATGCGATGCTCGTTGCATCCAACAAACCGGTCAACCTCGTTGAACACACCGGCACAACCGATGCTGAAGGCGCCCTCATGGAACGGGTTGCAAAACGCTCCATGAAGGCCTACCGTACTTTGATTGAGAATCCGGATTTATGGACGTGGTACACACAGATAACCCCTATCGCGCACATCAGCCGGCTTCCTATTGCCTCTCGACCCGTTTCCCGAAAGTCCGCAGATGAGGTTGATTTTGATTCATTACGCGCCATTCCCTGGGGATTTGCCTGGACGCAAACCCGCTATATGATTCCTGGCTGGTATGGCATCGGCGTCGGCATGCATGAAGCCCTTGAAGCAGATCCTGAGAATCTTGCCCTATTCCAGGAAGCTTTCAAAAACTGGGAGTTCTTTCGCTCGGTATTGCGCAATGCGCAGCTCGAAATGGCCCGTGCACGCTTTGAGATCTCAACCCACTACAACCGGCTCGCCGACAAAGGGAACGATGCCAGCTTCCACAACTTCATCATGAAGGACTTCAACAACGCAAAAGATGCGATTTTGCGTATAACAGGACAGGAAGAGATCCTGGAATACAGTCCTGTTATTCAGAAATCTATTGCGCTGCGCAATCCGTATACAGACGTGCTCAACCTGCTTCAAATCGAGCTTCTCGAGCGATACCGCAACGCAGATGAGGAAAGCAAAAAGCTGTTACACAGGTCCCTTTTCCTGAGTATCAACGGCGTAGCGGCTGCCATGCAGAGCACAGGCTAATACGGCGTTCTTCTCATTTGGAGATATACGGGGGGCTAGTATACGCCCATCAGTTGCTGGAGCCGCTTTTTGTTGTTCGAATAGTCAATGGCCACGTTGCGTTCGATTTTTTGCTGCTTAACCAACCTGAACAAATCCTGCTCGAGGGTATGCTGTCCCTGTGCACGGCCTTCCCACATCATCTGGTAGATTTCTTCCAGGTTGTTGTTCTTAATGGCAGCACGCACAGATGGGGTAACCCAAAGCACTTCTTTGGCCAGGATTCGTCCGCCGCCTTTACGAGGAAGCAGCTTTTGTGACACAATGCAGCGCAGGACGTCGGCCAATCGGTTTCGCACGCGCTCTTGTTCTTCCGGCGTATATTCTGCCACAATACGGGCAACACTTTCTACGGCAGAACTGGTATGCAGCGTCGAAAATACCTTATGGCCAGAGTCTGTGACTTCGAGCGCTGCTGAAATGGTTTTAGGATCGCGCATCTCACCAATAACAATGATGTCTGGATCCTGTCGCAGTGCCTGAACCACACCATCATGGAAGCACATCACATCTTTGCCAACTTCGCGGTGGCGCACAATGCATTGCTTCGACATGTGGATATACTCAATCGGGTTACCGATGATTACGATGTGACCGGCAACACGTGAGTTGTTTGCATCAACAATCGAATCCAGTGTTGTACTTTTACCAGATCCCGTAACGCCAGTAATCAGGGTGAGTCCATCCCGAACATGGTCAAACATGAGTCCGTTTTTAATGGTCGGGTGAAAGCCCAGGCCATCAATCGAACGAAGCTCGTTGGCAATCGCACGAATATTGATGGCCACGCCATCGTTATCAAAGTAAATTGAAACACGGTACCGGTGCCAGGTACCCATGTCGACGCCTCCCATCACCTGGTATGAAATATCAACCGCGCATTTTACAAGCAGTTTTTCTATTTCATCGTTGGTAAGCAGGCTTAGAATCAGGATATTAGTCTCATCGATGGTATAGCGACCGAGTTCAAGGCGCGGTTTTTTCTCGCCATCAATACGGCTCCATACCGAGCCACCACTAGCAAAGCCGCCAGCATCGATATCAGATGCGCCGGCGTGAATCATATAGCGCATAAAATGCTCTACAACGTCCTGCAATTGCCCACGCTCATCTACAGGTACAGCCTGCACTTGCTTGGCAGTAAAACGAATGCGTTCTATACCCTGGAGATTTCGGGGAATAGAATCGTAGATTTTATCACACATCGCCGGAATTTCGGGGGCTTGCTCAAGCTTTTGCTTGTACAACGCTTTTTGCGGCGAAAAATCGGAGGGCGGGGCGTACTTGCTGGTCTTTCCCTTGGGAGACGAAAAATCTTGCTGATCAGCAACCAGTTGCTCAAATGTCATTGGTTTTGATAGGCGCGTTGTGGGGACAAACGGGGCCGTGCTTCCGCGGCATAATCCAGGCAGGACGGAGCAGGGTATTGGGGGAATTTACTGGTGGGTATCGACGACGCGCTGAAAAACCTTAAACAGCCACGTAAGGGTGCGCTTTGATGAACGCGATAGAACGGCGATTAAATTCTTCGGGCTGGTCTACATTACATACGTGCCCGGAATCCTGGATAATTTGCAACACGCTATGTTTGTGCCGGCTCACAAGCGCTTTAACGGGTGGTAAAAAGAGGTGGTCTTCATCCCCCATCAGGTAGAGGGTAGGCACCGGCATTTCTTTTTCGCGGAAGAAACGCAGCAAGGGGTTGACTTCGGAGGTAAGCTTGAACCAGCGAATAAACTCTTTCTGACAGAGTTTTTTTGCTTCATTGATAAAGAGCAGCCGTGACTTCCGGTGCCGGCGACGCGGCATGATAATCCAGGCAAACAGGCTATAAAGCCACAGGTAAGGGATCACGCGTTTAAACAACTGCCCCACCCCAACCAGAAAACGCGACCGAAAATTCAGCCGCACAACAGCTCCGCCCAGCACAATCGAAGCAACACGATCCGGCGCTATTTCGCTGAGCGTACGAATAATAATAGACCCGAGAGAAATGCCGATAAAGTGTGCTTTCTCGATGTTGAGATCATCAAGCACATCAACAACTTCACTGCTAATGTCTTCAAAGGTGTAATTCAGAAAGTGCAGATTGCCTTTCTGGACTTGCGACTTGCCGTGACCGCGCAGATCTACCATCAACACATTGAAATGCTCAGCGTAGGCTCGCACCTGGCGAAACCAGATAGAAGAACTACCGCCGGCACCATGCACAAACACCACCCAATCGTGTTCAGGGCCCAGGTAATATGTTCGATGGTGTAGCTTCAATGGATCGTTTGATGCTGTTTTGCGCATAGATGATACACATAACGTGAACCTTCTACCCACGGACGGTCTTCATCTATATCCTACTCACGTGCGTTAATTTTGTTATCGTCCTGCGGCAATCAAATTTAACGCAGGCATGCATTAAAATAATACCGCAGGTACACCTCCTGCCCGGGCCTGGCTATCAATTTACCCATCAGCCAATCTAAATGCTCAAATGAGAACTAGAGTGCGTTATTAGCGTAAATTAAAGCAAATTACTGACCCGTTACTTTACGCTTGTCTTTATCAAGGTCGACTTTACACCTTTATTCGTCATCCATCTGGTATAGCGTAACGCGTAACCCTCCAGCGTCAAAGCCAATCCCGATTCATCGCCTATGTACAGGTTACTCACAGTTCTCGCTTCCATTGTCCTTTTAACGGCCTGCAAGTCTGCAGCTCCCCTCGACACACCTCCGCCTGAAATCATCGAGACGCCGGCTCCTGCGCCAGCACAGGCAACTGCGTTTGCAGGAGACGACATTATCCCGCTCGACAGCAACGTGATCACGGGTACGTTGCCAAACGGGCTGAAGTATTATATCCGCAAGAACGAAGAGCCCAGCAACCGCGCAGAATTACGACTGGCTGTAAATGCCGGCTCCTTGCAAGAAACAGACGAACAGAAAGGGATTGCCCACTTTGTTGAGCATATGTTATTCAATGGTACTGAGCGCTTCCCTAAAGCAGAACTTGTCGATTTTCTGGAGCGCACGGGCATGCGGTTTGGCGCTGATGTAAACGCCTATACCTCGTTCGATGAGACGGTATATATGCTCACCATTCCAACTGACAGTACAGAAATCCTCGAAAAGTCTTTTGACGTATTGGAAGATTGGGCAGGCGCGGCAACCATGGACCACGAAGAAATCGATAAAGAGCGTGGAGTCGTTGTTGAAGAGTGGCGCCGCAGCACCCAGAATGCAAGCGGACGCATCCAGAAAGAGATCCTTCCGGTTTTGCTGCATGAATCACGTTATGAACACCGCCTCCCCATTGGCGACACAACCATTCTTAGAAATGCCGATTACGCTGAGTTCGAGAACTATTACAAGACCTGGTATCGGCCAGACCTGATGGCGGTTGTCGCTGTTGGTGATTTTGACACCGCACGCATCGAAACATTAATCAAGGAGCATTTTTCGAACCTGCAAAACCCCGAGGCGCCGGCAAACCGCGAGGTGTATGGTGTGCCCGGGCACGATGAAACGCTCTATGCTATTGTCACGGACCCGGAATATCCGTTTAGCACGATACAAACCTACTACAAGCGACAGGCGCAGGAATTCGAAACGGTATCGCAGTATCGAGATCTGATTGTGGGACGCTTCTTCACAACCATGTTAAACCAGCGCCTCGCGGAAATAGCACGACGCCCCAATCCTCCTTTTGTAAACGCAAGCGTATCTAAAGGGGGGTTTGTACGCTCTTCTGTTTTCCATAGCGTTGGTGCCCAGGTGCAAGATGATCGCGCACTGGATGGACTTGAAGCTATTCTTGTAGAAGCCAAGCGCGTGCGGGATCATGGGTTTACAGCTTCAGAGCTCGACCGACAGAAGCGGCAAACCCTGCGGGCCTACCTGCGGGCCTACAACGAGCGTGAGAACTCGTCTTCTGCCGGCTATGCCTCTGAATATGTATCACACTTCCTCGAAGCAGAGCCGACACCAGGCATTGAATACGAGTACGAGTTGGTGCAGCAAATTTTGCCCGAAATCACACTGGCAGAAATTAACGGCATCGCTGCAGATTTTGTCGCACCACGCAACCGGGTTATCATCTCTACCATGCCAGAAAAGGAAGACCTCTTCCCCCCTACTGAAGTGGAGCTTTCCTCTGTATTCGACAAGGTAGAAAACATGACTGTCGATCCCTGGGTCGATGAAGTAGTAGACCAACCCTTGCTGGCTGAATTACCTAAGCCAGGCAAAATAGCTTCCCGCGAATACAATGAAGACCTCGACTTCACAGAGATAACACTCGACAACGGGGTCCGCCTTGTTATGAAAACGACAGATTTCAAAGAAGATGAAGTCCGGTTTTCTGCCACAAGCCCGGGTGGGATCTCCCTGGTATCCGATGAAGATTACTTCGATGCATCAAATGCCAGCATGCTGGTTAGCCGGAGTGGTGTAGGCCCCTTTGATTCAAACGAGATCCAGAAAGCACTGACCGGCAAAGTGGTCAACGTCTCCCCGTTCATCTCAGAATATGCAGAAGGCTTCCGGGGTGCTGCATCACCCAATGATCTTGAGACCATGTTTCAGTTGATCCACCTGTATGTAACTGCATCGCGGATGGACAGCTCGGCACTGACAACCTTTCAAAATCAGATGGAAGCCTACCTGCCCAACAGGTCTGCCACACCGCAAGGCGTTTTCCAGGATTCGCTGGTTGCCCTGCTATACGACAACCACCCGCGACGCTCAGTGCCTACCATTGCAATGATCCGGGAGATGGATATCGCGCAGTCACACGCATTTTACAAAGATCGGTTTGCAGATGTTGGCGATTTCCTGTTCACCTTCGTGGGTAACTTTGATGTGGAGGAAGTTGCAGAACTCGCGCAGACCTACATTGGTAGCTTACCGACACTCGCGCGTAATGATCAGTGGCAAGATTCCGGCATCCGCCTGCCCGAAGGTAACCTCTCCCTAGATGTCCGAAAAGGTATAGCAGACCAAAGCCAGGTACTTCTCGTATTCCACGGACCACTCGAATACAACCGGGAAGTACGCCATCAAGTACGTTCCATGGTAGACATTTTCAACATCAAACTCCGCGAATCTTTGCGAGAAGAGCTTGGTGGTGTGTACAGTGTAAATGCACAGGCTGCTGTTATAGAAATGCCGAACCCGCACTACCAGGTCTCGGTCAATTTCACCTGTGACCCGGCACGCGTTGATGAATTGGTTGCAGCCGTCTTCGATCAAGTTGAGCTGCTCAAAACCGAAGGCCCTACGCAGGATGAGTTGGATAAAATCAAAGAGCAACAACGCCGAAACCGCGAAACGCAGAAAGAAACCAACTCTTTCTGGGTGTCTGTGTTGGAATTCCACTACACACACGAAAACGAAGACTTGCTGAACATCCTTACGTATGAAGAGATGATCGAAGCACTTGATGCGGACGCAATCAAGGCAGCAGCAAACCAGTATTTTATCGAAGACCGATTCATCAGGGCAGAACTTAACCCTGAAGCTGCTGCTTCAGGGGATGCCGGCCAATAACAACGCATGGAAGCATTTGACCCCTCATCTTCCCTTGCCCAGTCTAGCACCATCTGGACCGAAGTTTTCCCCATCCGGAGCTTTGAGACCGATGCAATGGGTTTGTTATCAATGCAGCACCTGTGCAATTATCTACAGGAAGCCGCCGGCAACCATGCAGAAGCCCTTGGGGTTTCTGTAGAACAGCTCATGCAGCAAAACATGACGTGGATGTTATCGCGGCTGCATGTTAAGGTGGAACGGTACCCTGCCTGGAAAGACACCGTGTATGTGGATACCTGGCCTTCCGGGCACAATGGCCTGTTTGCAACCCGCGAATTTCGGGTCTATACCAAAGATGGAGACCAGGTTGCACGCGGCACCAGTGCCTGGCTCCTGATCGATATCAAAAGAAGGCGGCCTATGCGGATACCACCTTTCATCGATGAAATACCTGTACCACCAGAACCCAGAGCTATTGCAGACCCTTTCCTGAAGCTATCTCCCATGGAGCATGCAACCATGCAGCGGCATTTTGAAGTGCGGGGCTCGGACCTGGACATGAACAAACACGCCAACAACGTCAGCTTCGTCAATTGGGCAATTGAGAGCGTACCGGCAGCCATTCAACAATCACATACCCTGAAAGGCCTGGAGATATTTTTCCAGGCACAGGCTTACCAGGGCAATGCCATCCTTGCCCGGGCCAGA
>JBCCIM010000186.1 GCA_039111535.1 Bacteroidota bacterium
CCACCCGATACAATTCTTTTGTCAGGGGCGCCTTCAGACGCTTCCGGAATCAGTTCTACCAGGAAATCTACCATCTGGCTGGTGCTGCCGGCCTGAATTTCTGTGCTGGTGCCGTCTTCGAGATACCGGCGTAATTTGTATAAATCTCGTTTGCCGTTGCGCGTAGTAACTTGTTTGGCCTGCCCTTGCAATTCGTAGGTGACCTGTACAATCTCTGGTTGGCGCTGGCCTGTTCGGGTGATAAGCGTGGGGAAAGTGAATACTTTTGTGCGACCATTCCGCGTCATGCTGATGCGACACCTGCTATCTTCAGCTTCCGCGGTTTCTAACAATACCATGTTCTCTACATCGGTCTTGATAGATTCCAAAAAGAAAATAGCTTGCTCTTTCGTTTGCTCCGCATCATTTAAGTCGGGAGCTGAAATTCGGTCGTACTGTTCGACCACAAAAAGAATAAGCGCTAGGACTAACGTGGTAAAAGTAGCAGTTACACTATAAAACAAACCTTGCATACGATCGCATCAACAAAAAATCTTACAACGAGCACTACCCGTCCTGCAAGAGGGGGGACTTTTTGTCTTTACAAATAGTGTGCCGTAATAAAGAAAACGCTGAAATAGAATAGTTGACGGTAAGGTGTGAGCATGCTTCGTGGTCTTGTATGTGGGCCTAAGTTGTTTATTTATAGTATATTGAGTGGCGTGTTGCGTAAATGCAGGACCGATGTTTGATGGGCGTTTGGTGTACGCAGAACAGAGATGCGGGTAAATTGTGTCCGCGATGTAATCGAATTGAGACTGATTGGTAACGGCGATGTCTCAACTTATTGTCAGCACGCGCAGGGATTGTGTTAATTGCGTCAAAAGCTTGGCCTGATCGAGCGCGGCATAAAGCTGATTACATCACGTATCTACCCCGCTAATGCTGTCTCAATTTTCATAAGCGCCAACCGGGGACCATAGTTTACGCCTCGCGCGTAAACGGAGAAACTACATTGAAGTTTTTCATGAGCTCATTGGCATAAACCATTCCAGCATAAGTGACAAAGGCTGATATTATAGATCGTGTTGCTACAGGCACCGGGCTAACCAAAATCGAAACGGAAGCCGTTATTAATGGCTTCATCAGTGTGATTAAAGAATCGCTCATGGATGAGGAGCGCATTGAGATTCGCGGGTTTGGTACCTTCCGGGTGCAGGAACGGGCACCCCGAACTGCGCGTAATCCTCGCACCAATGAAGAGGTAATGGTTGAGTCATGTTATGTCCCCGTATTCAAGCCATCCCAGCAGTTTCGCAATGATGTTATGGATGCCGCGAGCGAGCGGCACAAGCGGGATCGCGCCACCTAGTTTTGATGCATGGAAAATAAAAAGATGATCGAGTGTACCTCTTGCGGTGCACGCATTGCAAGCAATAGTAAAATCTGTAACATGTGTGGCTGGCCTGTAGGGCAAAAAGACCATGATATGCAAAGCTTCGACAAGGCGCCTACCGCAAGCACCGACGCAGCGCTGAAGCAATTTGTTGCATCTGCTTCAGCTTCAGCGGTTGCTGAAAGTGGTCCGTTTTGTCACATGTGCGGGTGGCAAAATCCTGTAGGTGCTAAATTTTGTAGTGCGTGTGGCACCGAACTCCAGGTGCGTGCAGAAGCCTCTAAGCCTGTAGCGCCGGCTGTTGCTGAGCAAGCTGAGCTCCCGCCGGAGGTGAAAGAAAGCCCCTTGCCGGCAGCAGAAGATCCACCCCTGAATATGGCAAACGTTGGTATGCTGGTGGTTGCCGGCATACTGGTCGTGGCTGTGCTGTTCATGATCACGAGATACAGCTGGCGCGCATTTCCTGAGGTAGAACCCGCACCTGCCCAGGCCCAGACTTCAGCTCCAGAATCTAATCCCCAACGACAAGCCCCTGAAGCGGCTATTGCCGGTGAACTCGCCAACCAGATTGCTGCACTCGAAGCTGAAGCTGCATCCCTTGATGGAGATGCCCTTGTAGCAAAAAACCAAGAGCTCATACAAGCCTACATAGTGGCCCGTCGGCCGGACAAAGCTGCCCCGGTTCAGGAGGAAATTGCCACCCTTACCAACAGCGCAGAAGACTGGTTTAGTGCCGGCCATTTCTATTACGATTGGATGGATACCCTGCGCGGCGAAGCCCGTTTTGCTGCCGCGTCACAGGCAACCGCTGCTTACGAAAAAGGTCTCGCTGTAAGCCCGGATAACCTCGATATCCGAACGGCACTCGCTATGGCTTACCTGAATACACGGGCCCCGATGCAAGGTGTCACGCAGATTCGGCAGGTGCTCGATACAGATCCGAACCATCTCCAGGGCAACTTTTACTACGGCGTAATGCTGATGCAGATTAACCGGCTGGATCAGGCAAAAACGCAGTTTGAGAAAGTGAAAACGCTGGTCGGCGCAGATTCCCCTGTTTACCAGCAGGCCGACCAGATGCTACAAAACCTTAATCGGTAATCCAGATTTATTTTTAGGTCTTTGTTACTCTCGTTTATGCCTTAGCGGCTTTGCTAATATAATTGCAGCCCTAAATTCTTAATGAGGTAGCATTCGAAATGAACCTACGATCCTATCTGGATAAGTCTCTAAGGCCTTTACTCTACGCATGTTGTGTTGTGTTTCTGTTGCCGGCGTGCATCATTGTTGTCGAAGAAGACGATGATGATGACGACTACTATCGCCGGCGCTGGGAGCTTGAACTTATTGTGTATAGCAGCAACACGTATGCGCCGCGCGATGGTGATGTTTATACCATCACGTTCGAAAACACAGACGTTTTCTCTGGCCGTGCAGATTGTGTGCAGTTTGACGGAGACTATGCCGTGGGCCGCACCAGCACGCTCACAATCAAATCCCTCAATGCAGACAGCCCAACGTGTGGTGTAGATTCCATCGCAGACATGTATCTGGATGAACTGGCAAGCGCCAGATCTTTCTCGGGTAATGCTGATGAACTGGTGATCCATCTGGACGGCGAAAACAACCTGATGCGTTTCCGACCACAGTAAATTAAGAAGAAACTGCCCGTGCAACAGCGCAGTTGATTAAACAACATTTTGACCTACAAAGCCCCTGATCGCACTCCGGTCAGGGGCTTTTTGTTATTTGATGCAAATTTAGGGTTGAGGAGATGAGGTTCTGTTTTTCGTGTTTTTGTTTTGCGGTAGTAGCGTGCTGGTAGAAATATCATTGTTTACTGCTGTGACAAAAGGGAATAAACCACTCGGCATTCGAAAACCGGCAATAGACATAACCCATAATTGGCTACTGGTCTATTTTAGGGCCCGCCGGCAGTTCTTTGAAACAGCGTGCACAGCCGCGCATGTAAGCAGACATTCCATGATTTTGAACGAATTGGAGAATCACCCGCATGCAAGTAGACACAACCACCAAACACGGTTTTGGGACCCTCGCTGTACACGCCGGACAAGAACCTGACCCGTCTACAGGCGCGATTATGACGCCTATTTATCAGACGTCTACCTACGTACAGGCAAGTCCGGGCGAGCATCAGGGACATGAGTACGCGCGGGTTAGCAACCCTACCCGTACCGTGCTCGAAAAAAACCTCGCTGCACTGGAATCTGCTGCACATGGCATCTGCTTCTCTTCAGGGGTTGCATGTACCGATGCCATCATTAAGAGCCTGCGCCCAGGTGATCACATCATCTCTACAAATGACCTGTATGGCGGCACTTTTCGGCTCTTTCGCAAGATTTTTGAGCCTTTCGGACTCACATTCTCTTTTGTAGATATGCGGGATCATGATGCTGTAGCAGCTGCCATTACCCCTAAAACGCGGCTGATGTGGATTGAAACGCCAACCAATCCACTGATCCGTGTACTGGATCTTGAAGGACTCTGTAGCCTTGCGCATGCCCACAACGTGGATGTTGCTGTAGACAATACATTTGCGTCACCTTACTTGCAGCAACCACTCAAACTGGGCGCTGATCTGGTGGTGCATTCAAGTACCAAGTACCTGGGTGGGCACTCCGACCTCATTGGCGGGGTTGTGTGCACGAGCCACGAAGGATGGAACGAGAAACTCCGTTTCCAGGTGAAGTGCGCTGGCGCGGTTCCCGGACCCATGGATTGCTTCCTGAATTTGCGCGGGACAAAAACGCTGCATGTTCGCATGGAACAGCATTGCAAGAATACTGCTGCTATTGCTGACTTTCTAAACAATCACGCAAAGGTGGGTAAGGTTTATTTTCCTGGCCTTGCTGATGATCCGGGACATGCACTGGCAAAAAAACAGATGCGCCATTTTGGTGGTATGCTGTCGTTCACGTTGGCTCAGGATAGCGTCGAAAATGCCATGACAGTGCTCTCCAATACGCATGTTTTCTCACTGGCTGAAAGCCTTGGTGGTGTTGAAAGCCTGATCGGTCACCCTGCTTCGATGACGCATGCCTCTATTCCACGGGAAGAGCGCGTCAAGGCTGGCTTAAGCGATTCGCTGATCCGGTTGTCCGTTGGTATTGAAGATGCTGATGACCTGATTCGCGACCTGGATAGCGCGTTAACACTGGTCTGATCGGCTGGCCGGCACCATGTCTTAATGCGGCGTATGCCGGTCAGGTGACATTAACCCGGAGTTCAAAAACCGGATTGGTGCCATCCAGGTCGTTTTCGTCGGTGACGGGTTGTGTGTTGCCATTGTTGTCTACTGCGCGAACCCGGATCACGTGACTGCCCGGCGTGGCGTTCCAGGTGGATTCCCACAGTGCCCAGACGCCCCTGAAGGGGTAGGTGAATCCTGAGTCTTGAAGCTGCACGGTTTCTCTGATTTCCGGGTTGCTGGAGAGGATTTCGTCTAGCGGTAAAATTCGTGCTGCTTCGAAAGGACCATCATCAATGGAAAGCTCTACGGTGCGTATGCCTGCTTTGCCGCTTAATGCATACCCAAAGAGTCGAAATGCGCCGGCTGCAATGGTTTGGTTTTGCAGGGGATTGGTTACCTTGTTGAGGGTGCTTATTTCTCCATCATCTACATACCCCAACTGCTCCTGGTAACTGCCGAAGGGTTCATCCAGTCCGGATACTTCTATCCGCGATAACCACTTGACGCTTTTATAGCCGTAATATCCTGGCACCAGCAGCCGGACCGGGTTGCCATGCTCGGGTGTCAGTGGCGCGCCATTCATTTCATACACAAGCAACGGCTCCACGAGGTCCTGGGTCGTAGTGCCATAGATTTGGCTGAGTTTCAGGTTGTTTGTAAACCCATCTGACCCATAGAAGCGCAATCGTTTTGCCAGTACGGGGTCTAGGCCGGCCCGGTCGAGGAAAATACGGAGGGGGATGCCGGTCCAGATGGTATTGCCAATGAGGCCTGGGACAAACGTTTCATCAACGATACAACGGAGCGTGTTTAGCACACGAATGGCCCGGGCTGATTCTGCCTGGATGTCTGCGAATGTAATGGAAAGCGGTGTGTCAACCAGTCCATCAAGCGTCATTGCCCAACCGCCCCGTGTCAACTGCTGTACGCCGGGCCAATTGGCTACAGCAGCCTGGCCGCCATATTGCGCAAAAAAGGCGTTGTCGGGATTATTGTCCTGGATAGGCGTGAGGAAAGGAATGCTTGTGCCGGTGGAGAGGGGTGAAAAGCTGTTTTGCTCACAGCCGGCAGCGATAGGCATCAGGGAAACGCCAAGCAGCGCACCACTGGCGCGGCCCAGAAACGATCGCCTTGAGATGGAAAGGTTACGATGCATAAAAGGGTGAATCTCAATCTGTTTAGAACCTGACGCGGTATTCGATACCAAAAAACAGGTCCGTCGATTCTATGGTATTTCTGCCATACGGCGTCAGGAAGTATTGTACGCCAAATCCAAGATCTGCCATACCGTACAATCGTGTTATGCGGAAAGGGTAGAGTGTAAACCCGCCGCCTGCTTTGATGTATCGCTGTCGCGTAGGTATCGGGTTTATTGCTGTGAAGCCAACAACTGGTTCATCGACCGACCAGACTCCGTTTGCGAGTGCTTGAAAAAACAGCATACCGTTCAAAAACATAATGCCAGTGTCTGCTGTGAAAATGAGCTCATTGCCATATGTTGGCTCGAGGTCACGTATGCAGTTGATGTCATTGCCAACATTGCAAGAAACGGCTTTGGAAAATGCATAGAGGGAAGAGCGGTAGCGGTAGCCGGCACTGATTTGGGCATAAGCTGCTGTGGGGTAGAAACTGACGCCGAGGCCAAGGGAGGCCTGTACATCAACCTGCCCCGGGCCGGCGCTGGGTGCAAAATTTCGGGTGTAGCCCAGCGGAATGCTGGTTGCGAGGTTCAGCGCAAGCGAAAGGGCAGATGGGCGTGCACCAAAAAGGGGCAGCAAGGCAAGTCGAACGCCTATTGTGCCTGAGCCCAGAGCAGCTGTTTCATACTTGAAAGCCAAGTCCTGGACAAACGTACGTTTGTAGGGAAGGGACAGCACAACGGTCAGGTTGTTGAAAAGCCCAAGTTCACCATAGAGGTAGAGGCTTTCATCGCGGAAGGCATTGCCAGATACTCCGTTGGCAAAATCAAGGGTGCGTCCGTCAAAAGAGAACTGGTTGGCAGCTGTAATACTGCTTCCTGTAACTTTTAGGAAGTGTTCGCCCCGGGGCATGGTCCAGGCCTGGCCCAATAAAGCTGTTGGAGAGCAGAGTGCTGTAAAGAAGCAGAGGAGGCAGGCAAGGCATAGGGGTGTCTTGCGCACATTCGCACTGGCCCAATTTCTGGGTTTACCAAATAACATAGCTTCTTTGCCGGCCTGCTCTAGCGTTGCTTTGAGATTAGAGGATCCTGTGATTTGGGTATCCGTGATTCAGAATACCCTCTTAGCGATAGCTCAGGTTTGCTGACAAATAGCATACCATAGACCATGCATAATCCCAGAAAAGATAGCAAAAGCGCCCTGATTTCGTAAAGTCTTACGTTTACGGCTTACCAGCTTACAATTTCCCGGACGGCATCAAGGATGTCCTTGTCCTGTGGCAACACCGCGCGTTCGAGCGGATCAGCAAAAGGAATTGGTGAGAAGGCGCCGGCAACCCTGCGTACGGGTGCATCCAGGTCTGCAAAGGCCTTGTCAGCAATGAGGGCGCTGATTTCGGACCCATAGCCGAGGAATTCATGGTCTTCGTACAGGACAAGGGCGCGTCCCGTTTTGCGAACCGTATTGAGTATGGCTTCGGTATCCAGAGGTACCAGGCTTCGGAGGTCAATCACCTCGATTGAAATCCCTTCCTTTGCAACCGTTTTAGCAGCAGCTAACGCTTTGTGCACCATAAAGCCGTACGTGATGATCGATAGATCAGTGCCTTCCCGAACAGTTTTTGCTTTGCCAAACGGAACGAGGTAATCGGCATCAGGCTCAGGGGTGCGCGCCTGTGATGCGCGATACAGCGCTTTGTGCTCCAGGAAGAGGACAGGGTCTTCCATGCGGATGGCCGTTTTTAGTAGGCCTTTTGCGTCTGCAGCATTGGATGGCATAACAACTTTGAGTCCTGGCATGTGGCCAAAAATTGACTCAATGTTTTGTGAGTGGCACAGCCCACCATGGATGTAGCCACCAGACGGTACGCGTACAACAACCGGGCAGCCCCATTCGCCATTGGAGCGGTAGCGGAAAGTAGAAAGCTGGTTGCGGATTTGCTGCATGGCCGGCCAGATGTAGTCTGCAAACTGGATTTCCACCACGGGTTTGTAGCCGGCAGCGCTAAATCCAACAGCAGTACCAATAACTGACGCTTCCGCAAGGGGGGAGTTGAAGCAGCGTTCCTCACCAAATTGGGCAGTCAGGTTGCGGGTGGCGGTGAAAACGCCACCTTTATCGCCGGCAACGTCTTCACCATATACAACAATTTTCTCGTTGCGCTCCATTTCTTCGTGGAGTGCATGGTTGATGGCGTCCACCATAACCACAAGTTCGCCTTCCGGTGTACTCTGTTCGTATTGGAGACCGAGGTCCCCTTCAAAAAATACGTGTTTGGTAGCTGTGCTGGGGTCCGGGTCTGGCTGTGCTTCTGCCCATACCGTATCGTCGTCAACCTGTTGTTTGACAGCCTGACGCATTTCCTTGATTTTTTGCTCATTGAGCAGACCAAACTCGATCAAAGACAGCTCCATGCGGGCAATCGGATCGATTTGTTTGTCTTTTTCCAGTTCTTCAGTTGTACGGTATTTTGCGTGGTTATCTGAAGAGGAGTGCGGCATCAGGCGAACAACGTCTGCCAGTAGCAGGACCGGGCCGTTGCCGGCGCGCATGTGCTCTATGGCAGCTTTGGCAACCGAGGCCGTCTTGAAGAAGTCTGTGCCGTCGACCCGCGCGCGTGCAATGCCTTCGTAGCCGGCGCCAAAATTGTAGGCTGAACCACCAGCGGTCTGCTCACTTACCGGCACCGAGATGGCGTATTTGTTGTCCTGCACAAAAAAGAGCACAGGAGCTTTGATGCGGGTTGCCCAGTTGAGGGCTTCGTGGAAGTCGCCTTGCGACGTTGCACCGTCTCCGCTTGAAACATATACATAATTGTCGTTGTCATCCCGCTGTTGGGCCATGGCAGCGCCAAGCGCGGGGAGATATTGTGCACCTACAGAAGAAGAGGTTGTAAGTATGTTGAGGCTTGTAGAAGAGAAGTGCTCAGCCATTTGCCGGCCTGCCGAGTTGGGGTCAGCTTCTTTGGCAAGGTGGGCAAGTAGCGTATCGCGCGACGTCATGCCGAGCGATAGGCTCATGCAAAGGTCGCGATAATAAGATACAAACCAGTCTTTGCCCGGCTTGGAGAAATACGCAACTGCAGCCTGCGCAGCTTCATGGCCCGCGCAGCCGATGTGGAAAAACCCTTTGCCCTGTTTGAGCAAGTTGATCATCTTTTCGTCCAGCCGGCGAGAAAGCAGCATGGTACGGTAAACCTGTAACAGCGAATCTGCGTCAAAATCAGCAGCAGTCAGCTGTTTTACGGTTAGATCAGTTTTTTTCTTGCCGTTCGTGGGCCGAACAAGTTCGATGTCGATATCAGACTCCTGAATAGATGATGAACCAAGCTCCATAGCACGTTTGTTTTTTGCCATAATACTCTCGATCTACAACGGACGATGCGCATTGCGCTGATTGAACAGCACGCTCGTTTCCCCGGACAAGTCAAGCAACGGTGGTGGTCTTATAGATGCGGCGTTTGCGAACAAAACGCAAATCTTCCAGCAACGGGGCAATAGGGAGAAAGTTAGACCACGTTTCGGGCTACAGGTTCACGTCTTTTTGCAATTGTGCAGCCTCTTTGCACAAACTTAGCGCAATCTTTTTTGAAAGCCCTTTTTTTGATGTGTAGAGGCTGTTTTGCAGCAGGGGGTAAAGGTGACCTATTCTGCGTCTTCCCGAATTTCGTCTTCTGCCAATGGGAGGTCAAACCGAAAGCGTGTGCCGCGACCGATGGTGCTTTCAACGTGAATCTGCTCGCCGTGGGCGTGCATGATTTGGCGAACAATGCTCAGGCCCAGGCCTGTGCCGCCGCTTTTGCGGGAGCGGTCGGGATCAACTCGATAAAAGCGTTCAAATACGCGTTCCAGGTGTTCTTCCGGAATACCCCTTCCAGTATCGACCACTTCCACGCGGACTTTATTTTGCCGCCGGCGGTACTTGCATACAACCTCGCCTTTGTCAGTGTACACAATTGCATTCTCAATCAGATTCACCAGTACCTGGCGGATACGATCGCGGTCGGCGTTTACTTTAATGGGGGTATGATGAATCTCCAGCTTAAGGTCCTTGGCCCGTGCTTTGGATTGCAGCAGGTCTTCCAGTTCAAGCGATAGCTCCGCGAGATCAAAGTCCGCCAGCCGGATCATGTCTTCACGGTATTCGAGCCGGGCAATTTCAATAAGATCGTTGAACAGGTTGCTCAACCGCTCCAGGTTGACCAGGGCCTTTTCAGCGTATCGCTTCTGTTGCTCGGGCGTGAGTACGGGTGTTGTCAGCGCCTCCAGGTATCCGCTGATGGCAAAAATAGGATTGCGCACCTCGTGGGAAACGTTGCCTATAAACTCACTCTGGAGGTTTGACATCCGTTCGAGGTTCTCAATTTTCTTCCGGTACTGGCCCGACATTTTGTTCAGGCTTGTGGCCAGGTCTTGGAACTCAGCAGCACGCGAACGCACGATGATTTTCTGATTACCTGTGGCATCCTCGTCGGATATTTTACTCGCCCGTGCATTAATGGCCCGCAGTGGTTTGATAACACGCCGCGCGGCAACCCAACTGCCAAACATGGCCAGCACAAGGGCCGTTATCATCCCCACCATTAAGGCGACTTGCATGTGCTGCGCAAGGGAGTAAAGGGGGGGCTCTGGGACGTAGAGTCTGACGTTAAATCCGGTGAGGGCGTGATTGACCGAGCAAATCAGAATGGGTTGCCCATCTGTAGTTGTGTGCTCGATAAACCGCATCCTGCCTGGGGGCACGTTTAACTCCTCTTCAACCCCTGGGGGTAATTTGTAGTGGGGGATGAAAGTCTCGCGGGCATCCACGTAGAGGGTGTCGCCTACATAGGCTTCAATGCGCATACCCAGGACGCGGCTCGTCTGCTCTGTGGCGCGCCAAGCTTCATCGTACGATCGGGTTTTGCCGAGCGTAGTGGCAATTTGCAAAGCTTGCTCTCTGAGTTGCCGGCGGGCAGCGGTTTCCGTCTGGTTATGGAGTACAAAGCGGGCATAGAGGCCAACTGCAAGTACGGCGGCCCCCACAAAGAACGCAAAGGTGAGAAACATCCAGGTTTGCGTGGAGGCCCGTTTTGGGAAAATCGTAGATACAATTTCCCTGAACAGCAGCCTCAGCCACAAGAGGAGGCGTCGCACGCGTCGCCACTCCATTATTCCTCAGGTGCGCCGTCTTCCACGAACCTGTAGCCAACACCGCGAACCGTTTGGATATGCTGCGCAAACCCGCCCAGTTTTTCCCGAAGGTTTTTGATGTGGGCGTCAACAGTACGTTCTGTGACCATCATGGCATCTTTCCAGATGGTTTCCAGCAATTGCTGGCGGGTGAACGCTTTCCGTGGGTGGCGGACAAGGTACCGGAGCAACTCAAACTCGGTAAGCGTCAGGCCAAGGTCTTTTTCATCCAGCGCAGCCCGGTACTCATCTTCATAGATGGTCAGGTTGTTGATCTGGATAACGCGGCTTTCATCAACCCCCATGCGGCGAAGTACCGCTTTTACGTGGGCCATGATTACCTGCGGAGAGGCCGGCTTGGTGAGATAGTCATCACCACCCAGCATCAAGCCTTTAACCTGGTCTTCTTCCTCAATTTTGGCACTCAGGAAGATAATGGGAATGGTCTCTGTTTCAGCCCGAGAGCGAAGCGTTTTGCAGACTTCATACCCGTCGAGGCCAGGTAACATAATGTCCAGTATGATAAGGTCAATTTCTGCGGTGGCTTTGGTTAAGGCTTCTTCTCCGTCAAAAGCCTTCTGTACCGTATATCCTTCCTGCTCCAGGAAATGACTTACAACTTCTACTACGTCTTCTTCGTCGTCCACGACGAGGATATTTATATCAGAGGGGTCAGCAGTGATCATGCTTGGCTATAGATTGTTTCAAAACAGTTGGAATAAGACAGTCCCTCCGGGGATCAGGCTTGCCGGCCCCATAGCGCAGGGCGACACCCATCTTATGCCAAAGAATCTACGAAAAACGCACAGATATACCTATGGATCCATGTGAGTAATTTTAGATCTGGGCAAAAATACTGAATTTCAGCACATTTGTAGCTTAAAAGTGCATTTCAATCGGCAGGCAGGTGCCTTGTAGTATAGACAATAATTTGAAGCTTAATTAGTTACCAAATGCATAACCGTTCGCTTTCAATGTCCTCCTTTATGTTTGTTATACATGATGAAGATGCCTGGATGCTCTGATTTTAGCACTACGCAGTTTTGCCTGCATCTGGTCTGCATGCTAATTTTGGCTGTTACATTAACGCGTTGTGCTGAGCCGCAGCCGGCTCCTGGGGGGCACCTTAACCCGAAAATGTCTGCTGCGCTGGATCCGCCGCGTGCAATGGCCCGTCGTGCCCTTGATAATCCTGCCTTTAGCTGGGATTCTACGGGTACTGCAAAGGTTACCCTGTACTTTCAACGCGACAGTTTTGCGGCTACGCGGGCAGCAGCATTGTTGGTTGAAGCAGAAATGCATCTTGAACATGCCCAGACGTTGCTAGGTGAACCCTCCTTTCCGCACCATTTGCGCGTGTTCTATGTGGAAAGCAGGGAAGAAATGGCTGTTCTCACAGGGCAGACGCGCGGATCAACAGGGTTGGCTGATTTTGAGTCTGCAACGGTCGCAGTTGTATTAAACGGAGAAAAGCGGCGTGGTGCTGAACGGCATGAAATTATGCATATTGTCAGCACCATGCGTTGGGGGCAGCCGGCAGGTGCACGTACCCTGGAAGAATGGTTACCCGGCGGTTGGCTACGGGAGGGGCTTGCCACGTATGCAGATAACTACTGCGGATCTTCCACAATCAGAGAAACGGCCCTGGCTATGTACAAAGCCGGCGATATCATACCTGTGGACAGCCTTGCAAATGCCTTTCTCAATCAGGATGACTTATCCGCTTACATCCAGGCCGGCACCCTTATGCAATATTTGATTGAAACGGAAGGTATCGAGAAATACCGCCTGTTTTGGGAAGGAGGCAACGCCAGTTTTGAAACTGTTTACGGTCGCTCACTGGATATATTGGAAGCAGCATGGCATGCATGGCTCAACAATACGCCGGCTCATGAGCAACCCGATTTAGCAAATTTGAAAGCAAATGGGTGTTGAGCTTTTTGCACCCTTGAGGAATGTTTACAGGTACGTGCGGGGGACCCGCATCGGAATACGGCAACAGATTTCGTAATGAACGAGGCCGGCCACATCCGCGAGGTCGTACATGGAGGCGTGGTCATCACCAAAAAGGACAACTTCATCTCCGGGCTGAACAGCTGTGTTGTCTGCGCCAATGTCAACCATGAACATGTCC
>JBCCIM010000187.1 GCA_039111535.1 Bacteroidota bacterium
ATGGAGATTCTGGTTTCTGTAGATGAAAGCGACATTGGACAGATTCAGGCAGAACAGGCCGTTCGTTTCACGGTGCAGGCCTACCCGGAGGAGACTTTCCATGGCGCGGTACGCCAGGTCCGCCTTCAGTCCAGTTCGCAGGAAAACGTCGTCAACTACACGGTCGTGGTGGATGTCGATAACTCGGACGGAACACTGCTGCCAGGCATGACGGCTACAGTAGACTTCCTCATCGAGACTGCCACAGACGTATTAAATGTCGCCAACGCTGCTTTGCGCTTCCGCCCAACCGAAGAAATGACAGCACAGCTAAGAGACCGCCGCATGCAACAGGGTGAAGAAGGAAGTGAAAACGTAAGAAATGTTGTTCAACGTAGACGCCCGAATACAGGCAACGCTGAGAATGGACAACGCCCCGCTGATACCGCAAGGTTATGGTATATCGACGCAGACGGCAACCTGGCCATCATGCCCGTTCGAACTGGAATAAGCGATGGCCAATCTACGGCAATTCAGGGGCCAGAACTCAAGCCGGGAATGATGATCATCACCGGTGTTACGCAGAGCAGTACGCAAAGCAACACCTCCAATCCGTTTCAAACCAACCAACAAGGTGGCGGACCACCCCGGCCCGGATTTTAGTCCCGCAAGCTTTGCATCATCGTCCCAGATTCGCCTTCAATTTAACAGACTCATGCAGATGGATAACACGGTCATACAGACAAATAACATCACCAAGGTCTACCAGATGGGCCGGACAGAAGTGAGAGCTTTAAGTGGCATAGACCTGACTGTTGAACGGGGTGAGATGATTGCCCTTATGGGTACATCCGGCTCAGGCAAGTCTACCCTGATGAATATCATTGGGGCCCTGGATTCTCCGACAGCAGGCACCTATAGCCTCGATGGCATGCAAGTGAATCACCTGACAAAGCATCAACTTGCCGACATTCGGAATCAGAAGATTGGCTTTGTCTTCCAGGGCTTCAATCTCCTCCAGCGAACAACTGCATTGGACAATGTTGAACTGCCCCTGCTCTACGACCGCACAGGAAGCGCAGGCGATACCAGGCAAAGGGCAACTGAAGCACTGAAGCAAGTTGGTTTGGGAGAACGACTAGATCATGAACCGAACGAGCTTTCGGGTGGTCAGCAGCAGCGAGTTGCCATCGCGCGCGCACTCGTGACCCGGCCGGCAATCCTTCTCGCTGATGAGCCGACCGGTAACCTTGACACGCGTACCTCGCTTGAAGTGATGGCGCTTTTCCAGGAGCTCAATAAAAAAGGCATTACCATTCTGCTCGTCACCCATGAACCGGAAATCGCCCAATATTGCAAACGCATTGTTGTGCTGCGGGACGGCCACATCCTCAGTGATGAACCGGTGGGCGCACACCGCAGTGCATCAGACGATCTTGTGAACATAGAAGCCATTGAAGCGAGCTAGTCAATCATAAAAGCAAACAGAACCATGAAAAGTACAACGCTCATTAAAGTAGCTTCGCAAAGCATTCTTAAGAATAAAATGCGGACCCTGTTGACGATGCTTGGCATCATTATCGGTGTTGGGGCCGTGCTCGTTATGGTTGCCATTGGTGAAGGTGCACAGTCACAAATCCAGGATCAGATCGACAACCTGGGGACCAATATGATTGTTATAACCCCGGGTTCAAGCACACAGAGCGGTGTTAGCCAGGGTGCACAGAGCTTGAACCGTCTTACCATCGACGACGCAGAAAAACTGAAGCAAGAAAGCCCGTACCTCGCCGCTGTCTCACCGGTAATCACTACCCGTACGCAAGCTATTGGCGGGCAGGGAAACTGGCGTGCAACCATCAACGGCGTCTCATCAGACTATCAGGTAATCCGCGACTGGAACGTCGTTTCTGGCCGATACTTCGACCAGAATGATATACGTGCCTCACGTAAAGTAGCTGTCATTGGCAAGACCGTATCCGACATCCTCTTCTCTGATTCTGATCCCGTCGGACAGCAAATCCAGTTACGCAACGTCCCCTTTGAAATCATCGGGGTACTGGAAGAAAAAGGCCAGACGGCTTCGGGAACAGATCAGGATGATGTGATTCTGGCACCGTACACAACGGTCCAAAACCGGCTTGCTGGACGGCAGTTTATCGGCCAAATTTTAGCCAGCACGTTTTCTCCAGAAGACATAGCTTCAGCGCAGACAGATATCCAGCTGATCATGCGTGAGAGCCACAAACTTGCCGATTGGGAGAGCGATGATTTCACCGTACGCAACCAGACGGACCTGGCAGAGACTGCGCAAGGGACCACAGAAGTAATGACCATGCTCCTGGCTGCCATCGCCTCCATCTCGTTGCTGGTTGGCGGTATCGGCATTATGAATATCATGTTGGTGTCCGTAACTGAAAGAACGCGAGAGATTGGTATTAGAATGGCAATTGGTGCGCGAGACAGCGACGTCTTGACTCAATTTCTGGTAGAAAGCATCGTTATGAGCGTGATCGGAGGTCTTATAGGCGTTGGGATTGGCTTTGGCAGTGCTGCACTACTGGGTTATGTTGTGGGATGGGCCACTGTTGTATCGTCTGAGACCGTTTTACTCGCATTGGTTTTTTCAGCCGGCGTTGGTGTTTTCTTTGGCTTCTATCCAGCCCGGAAAGCTGCTGCCCTCAACCCGATTGAAGCCTTACGCTATCAATGAGAAATATATAAGCCGGGCATGTGAATTTGATTTATCGCGTAAAGCGAAGAGCGCATAGTCAAAAACAGTTCATACACATGACATCCACACTTATCAAATGGAACCTGGCGTTCTGCGCGTCTTCAAAGTTCCAACTTCTTTCTTGTTGATATTTGCTTCATGGCGATAGCATTACCATTTAATACGCCGCGCTAATTTTCATTTACAAACCAGCCTGCCTTCCTCCGTGCAATACCATGTTAATCGATATATTTTACTGGCAATAATCTTCGTTCTCCATGCCTGCTCCTCCACCCAAAAGAGACGTTGACGGCCTCATGATGCCCTTCGAGCTAGAGGTATTAGTTCAAGACAATCCTGTTTCAGTTCTAACCTGTTCAGATATAAAGCTCAACGAAGCGCTTTAACCAGGCCTCTTCGGATTCCCAATGAATTTACCGGACTCAGGTATAAAATAAGCTATTTTATACCCGGTTTAACGCCAACAACAGACAACCAAGCCTTTCTCCTTTTCACCTGGCTCGTTCCTGGGGCAGGCAGATATAATCTGGCAACCACCAGGATGTATCTAAAAAACCAGGTTCTGCTACGTTCTCATGAGCGCTTATCAGGTAAACCTTCACATCAAGTATTTGGAAAAGGCCAAGCGTACCTGGTAGTGTTATTCATCGATAAGCTCCAGTATGGGCACCGTGATGGTCGCCTGAAAGTCACCGAGTTGTTTGTCACCAATGATCGATTGAAAAAATGTGCTGGTGAACATGTCGGCAAAGTACCCGGCTCCTGGATAATACACGAGGATCACTTTATCGAACGTATGCTCGTTGGACAGCGGTTCAGCGTTACCGATATGTATGGGTCCATAGCTCAACTCAGCCATCAATCCATTCATCTCATTTGCGTATTGTGCATCTTGCGACTGCTGAGTTGCCGTACCGTCTTTGTTGATATTCACGACGACTACAGCGTCTTTGCCTAAGTGATCACTCTCGGCGCGTAGCCTTGCAATCATTTCCATGCCATCCCGTAAATCTTCCGGTAATTCTTCTGAAGTCAGGCCATCGACATCACTGGCCGTCGTTTCTAGCCTGGGATCGTCCATCGGTGTGAACGGATAGGGTGATTCTTTGAGTGTTACTTTATGCCAGATCTTTTTTGCCAATAGCGTTTGTGGAAACAACAGATTTAGCATCGCCGGCCGGCGCATGCCCATTTCATAATGCTCAGCAAAGGAGTCAAGTACTTCGCCATGTGCCTGCTCTCCCCGCTCTTCCTCAAATGCCGCTCTAGATGGATACTGCGTAAACACTACGCCAGACCATTCTTTAGGACCTATTTGATCTGAGTGCTTGTTGTTTAACACCTTTCCTGCGTATATCCATTTCCCCTGTTTCGTTACTGAATGCAAGCTTCTCAGTTGGGTGATTAGGTCGTCGCCCTCCTCCAAAAGAACGAATGTCAAGACATGAAATGATTCACCATCATAGAAGACGGACTGGCGGTCTTGAACAACCTCTTGCCTAACGGACTGAAAACGTAAATGCTGCACTAGTACAGCGGTTAGCACAACGATAAAAAACAGTAATCCTGCAGAATAAAGAACTTTCCTTTTCATTTGACCTGGGTTAACGCGATGGAATTTTCGACACATATGTGCCTTTCAGCACAGTGCCGCTGATCGACATCGCATATATACAATTCAGGTCAAAAGCGAGTTGTCAGAGAATACGTCAAATGGACAAGATGGGAGATAGAATGGACACACCGATGCATCTAAATCTAACACTGTAGCCAATCCTTTGAATTTTTCCCTTAAAAGGCTGCTTGAAGCAACAGTCGCTCTACACAGTACCGCGGGCCGGTATTCTCGCCGGCCTACCAGGACCCACTAGAGAACCCTGACTCATTCCCTGCCCCTACTTTTATGTTGCCTCGCCGTCTCCTTAGACTCAACCCGAGCGTGGTCAACACGAGTATTCAATCGGCAAGCTTAATTCCTTTACCTCCCCTTTACTTTTTACATTTTCTCATGTAAATACGAAGTAGAAGCAGCCCCCCTGCAATGGTCCGATCCATTGCTGCCCCCGCCAGCCCACCCGTTGTACTTTATGGAAACCTTTGCTTTCATCCTCATCGGCGTCTTTAGCGTTTTACTGATCGTGTTCTTTGTCATGATGTGGTACGTGTTAAAAAGCCGGCTCGCATCTTATCAAACCGGGGCCAGGTTAGCAGAAACAATGGGCTTAACACCCGTGAGCGAAGCAAGAAGACCATCGCTGGCGTGGTTTGAAGGCACCTACAAAAACAAACCTTTTGCGTTGAGAATTATTGGCAAGGAAGCCGGCAGAGGCCTGCAAAACCGCCGTAGCTATATAACAGTACTTCGTTTAGCACTGGCTGTTGATACCAAAAACCCACCGGGGTTTAAGGCTAAATACCACAAAAAAGACGGCGCCATCAGTGTGTATGATGTACAACAAGCACTCAAAAACGAAGAGGGGTTATCCGAAGGTGCAAGTACGGCCTTTTGGGATTTTGTTCACAAGGGATATACCCCTGGATTTCACGACGGTGACTTGCGATTCAGTCCGGGTACCAGAGCCCTTGTGTTCGGAGAACGAAATGCGCTGGACAATGAGTTTCTCTTTGGCAAAACCGTATTAGCAGACGCCCCCGTTGTGCTCGTCCACGACCACATACGCCCCAATCGATCTGCCGAAGAAGTACAGGTACTGCTTGATGAAATGCTCGATGTAGCCGAAGTGCTGGAAGCGGAATTTTGAATCCCAGGCCATAGCCCGCTGGAAAAAAAGGAGGGTCTTGTCTAGGTTGAGCGCATTACTAGCGAAGCACAAGATCCTTTTTTTATCGGACGGCAATCCGTGCTGACTAAAGGACCTGACACTCCACAAAACATAAAGGGCACAAAGACCATAATTCTTTGTGCCTCAACGACCTACAAAACCGATAAAAATGTAAAATGTACCTAGGGCGGGACTTACTGGATCTATACCTAATCAAGTTGAGCACATGGCTAAGCACAGGCTTATCCTCCCGCAATCAGACAGAAAAACGACTGCCACCTTTAAGGTAACAGTCGCCATAAATCGTACCGAGGGCGGGTATGCTCGCCAGTCTACTGGGATCCACTGGCGTCTACTGTGTGCCCGTTTTCAGAAATTATTGAGGGGTTTGAGCCCTCTCTAAGGTACTGAAGTCAACGGGGATCCACTGGGGACTCAGACACATTACCTGAAACCCATAACTTACAAACTGAACCGCTCAAGGGAATGAAGAAGATCAGAACGCAAACAGCCACGATGATCCAATTCTGATGCATATAACCGTTTCCTTGAGGCTTTTACTGATTTCCTTGAGCATTTATTTTGAAGTAGTCTGTGCTGGCTTTAGGCTAAGTAACCGCCATTAATCATCCAGAAGCATCATAACCGCATCGACTGCAGCCATTGTGTCTTCAGGTTCAGGTCTTGTTTTCCCAAGCACACGGAGCCCTGTCATGGTGACATAGATGACGCGTGCGAGGGTTAACAGATCTTTATCTCTAGAAATCTGGCCGGCTTCTACACCCTTCTGCAAGAAATCGTGCAAGATTGATTCCATGGCTTCTTTATGGGCCGCAACTTCCTGCTTCAGCTTATCATCAAGCGGCAATAACTCAGTCGACGTGTTAACGATGAAACACCCTTTGCAGGCAGGATCCTCAAAATCATCGGACACAAGGTGCTTAAAGGCCATGCGTAAGCCGCTTCGAACGTCGTCCTGGGTACGTAAAAATTCCACCAGCCCCGCTCTGTTGGAGCGGCAGTATAGTTCGAACGCACTGTAGTAGAGCTGCTTTTTCCCGCCGTAGGTATCGTAAAGACTGGAACGGCTGATACCCAGGTGATCCACTAGGTCCTGCACCGAAGTATGGTAATACCCCCGTTCCCAAAAAAGCAGCATGGCTTTTTCGAGGACTTCTTTCTGGTCGAATAATCTCGCTTTCGGCATGGCAACGGTGCCCGCTTATCGATAACAACAAACACTTCCTTCTCTTCCTTCTCTTCCTCTCCCCTGCTCTCGTCGTCAAAAAACTAATTTAAACCTATTAAGGTGGGTTGCACACCAAACTTGTAATTTTTCAAAAGGTTCGAGGCACTGCATGCTGACAGGCATTCAGTCTCCAATTACAAATTCCACAGGGATGCGTTGTCCTTCCTTTTCATACCGCAGGCTGCCGGCTTTGTGGTCAAACAAGCCATTGAGATTGTTGCCGGCCGGGTCTTCGAGTCTGGCGTTTACTTGAAGCATATAGGTCCCCTTTTCCCAAGGATCTGCCGGCGTAAACATCCAGGCCGTCTCCTCGGCATTAATCCTCACCTTACCCTGCAAAGAAGTTCCTTCGGCAGTCGTCAGCGCTATGCTGCTGTGTAGGGAAAGGTGATCAACCACATCAGGAAAGTGTACGATGACGGCAGAACGGGTCTCGGCTTGGGGTATTTCCAGCGTCCAGAGATCTACCGCAGGAGCCACCCGGTCTTCCCCTACTACATGGATGGTTTTGTGAAAGGTGCTCGCCATCTCTACACCATGCACATCTAATAATCCCTCAACCTGTAGTGTGTACGAGCGGCCGGCACGAAGTGCGCGCCCATAGCGGTCATGCGCCTCCAGTCCTGTTTTTACCCGGGCTGGATCGAACAGGAGCGTAAGCTGGGTCTGATCAGCGTTCCAAAGCTCGTACACATTGTTAAAAATAGCGTCGACTATCTCCCTGCCGTCTTCGTCGATGATACTGATTTGCTCCAGATTCCCGGTCGTTTTCATCGGCTGCGAAAACTGGATATACATCCGCAGCAGGTTTTCGGGTAGCGTATCGCGGGAAGGGTAAACATGCGTTACTGCGGGCGGTGTGCCAGTTGTAGTAGCGCCTTCAATGAGGTGCTCGAAGGAAGCATTTTCGATAGTTAAGAGGTACGACGTATGGCTATCCAACGGGAAAAGCGGCGCATAAGCAAGGCCACCTCCGGGTACGGAAACCAGTTGTCCAGCAACAGCGGGTTCGTTGGGTGCCTGCAACGCTTCATCCCATACATACAACTTCACCCCACCATTGTCCGCGATATTAGAAGGCGTCCAATACTCCAAATGCACCACGCCATCCTCGACGCGGATCTGCACGTCGCTACTTGTCGGTTGACAGGCCCCAAGCCACATCAACACCCATACCCAAATAATTGATAGCGCTGATCTCATCGTGTTACTTCGATTAACTGTGATATGGAGGCGCCCTGGATGGAAGCACTTCAACTGCCGTCCATCCGGGGCATCCAATACCTGCTACCGATTCATTTCACCTGATGTCAATTGAGGATATCCTTCCAGAGGTTTGACCATGTCATGGAATTGTTTTGTCCCCGCCTGTGCTTCAGGGTAGGCGTAGTCGGGGAAATCATACTCGCTGATAAAATCGCTCAACCGGAAATACGCCCCTTTAAGCTGCGAGATAAGGTCAGCACCACCTGTATCGATGTTTCTGCGGAGTACCGACAGCATCATCTGATTCTGGTTATCGATGTGCATGACGGAGGAGGTCGGTACCGGGAAAATTGCTACGCCGGCTGGCCCCATCGTTGTCCCTTGCAACCCATCGCCTGCATTCGCTGCAGCCAAATCTTTCATCGAAATCAAGCTTCCGCTACGCTGCTTGTGCGTAATCAATACTTTCTTGTCGAAGCTGCCATCGGGCTCCTGGGTCATAAACGAAATCATGTCGCTCGGCGCATTGCCAAAACCCAGTTCGGCAATCGTTTTCCCTTTTACATCGTTACCTGCGCTAACATCTGAAACAGGAATCGTTACAAGCGGCGTGCACGTGTAACTGGCAAGCAGCATGGGAACGCCATCTACCTCGTCGAACAGCATCGTTCGGATCGGTGCGCGCGTTTCGTTCTGTGTATGCACAGCATGGTAAATCTCGATGCTTCCAACTGCGCTTTGCGACCCATCAAACGGGTAAGGGATTTTGCGCAACGTAGACGCAAATTCTCCGTTGGTGAGGCCGGCAACGTAGAGATGCCCCTGGTGATAATCGAGGTCTGTAATGTTCAGAGTGCTCGCCGGCTTCTCTCCCCAAAACACAACGTCATCAGAGGCCGGATTTGCAAGCACTACCGTCTGATGGTCTGTATCCGTGAGATCTAAAAAACGGATCTCCCCAGAAGCAGGACTCACAATTGCAATGACCGATTCAGCACCGGGCTGGAGGCCGCGCTGCACAGCTACGTACGCTTCCTGACTCACCGGATGAATTTTCATGTCGTTGATCAAGATATCCGTCACATTGAGCCCTAACATGCTGGCAATCTTACGATCCAGTCCAGGCATGTTAAACGGTACGGGGTCTTCAAGCGCAACGCCTTCCGTAGCAATGGCATGCACCGTCGCGGCTTTACTGTCGCCGACAAAAAGCACCTGTTCAGGCCCAAACGCCAGCACGGTTGCGCCTGGCAGGGAAACATTACTCAAATTGACTGTTGCCGTGGCTGCATGCATAGAAGGCTGCGTTTGATTCAGGCATCCCGACAAGAGGACAACCAGCGCGGCCACGGAGGCTATAGACAAACTATATTGTTTCATACATTTATGTGTCTTTGCTGTTGGTATAGGGTGATTAAAACTTAAAATGCAAGGTCGATGCGAGGTAAAAAATGGACTCAGCATCACCGGTGTCGGCCAGAAAAGAGCCGGCAACGAAGTAAGAAGAAACCAGGGAAAAAGTCAGATTCCGGTTGATTCCATAGTTAAGCAGCAGGCCAATGGTATCGCCGATATGTTTTTCATCGATGTTCTCAACGGCCCGTGTCTGAAAACGCGTCGGCGCGTATAGCCCGTCTTCGACCGACGTGCGATAAAAGAAGGCATACTCAAGCTTCAAGCTGAGCGCGGGTAATGGGTAGACCGTTATAGATGGATGGATGCTGAACAGATTAGCGGGTGTGTTGACAGCAGCCAGGCTATAAATACCCGGGTTTACAAACATGGGATTGAAGGTCTGTATCTTGCCGTCTCCCTTTTCTCTATCCCCACTCGACCAGTCGAATTTTAATCCTATCGAAGGATTCCAGGCTGTACGTAATAGTTTGTAATTCCAATCGGTCTCTATGTTAAATGCGCTTATCGTGTTGTCCCCAAGCTCTCCAAATTGGTATATGAGTTCCGTATTGTATTGCCACCGTTCTTGTAATACACCAACACGTCTCACCCCAACGGTATGCCGGGTCTCTGCACCAACTACGTCGTTAAATCGAGACACGTCGGATTCAAATCCGAGGTAGTAGAGTTCGGTATGGTCATCCCTTTTAACCGACGAAATCCTTGAATAAAGGCCCCATAATGCTACATTGCCGGCGTTCTGGTCGAACAAACTAAAGCGGTTGTCAAACGCACCAGACCGTATGCTCACCTCTTTCCCGTAAAACGCCTGTAGTGCTGCCTGTTTATGGGAGAACGAGACTTTGCCGAGATCAAAAGACCGCCGCATATTGGGTCCATCCCGGATACCAACCAGCCGGCTCGCCCCCAAGGCCACTTCATTTCGGCCGAAGATAACCGTTGCTTTCGTGGCTTCGCCAAGCGGAATCCCCACCTCTACATACCCCTGATGCAGATCTATCTCATCCGACTGTGGAATGGCCTCTGCTCCACCCTTGTAGCCACTGTAGAGTTCGCCAAAGAACCGGACGCGTTTGCCAAAATGCAGACTTGAATGCACACTCAGGCGCTGCGCGAAATACGATTGGTTGCCGGCGGTCCAGTTGCGGTTCGTGAAATGCTCGAAGCGAGGTCTGTAACTTCCACCAAGCGTTAAATACGACGCACGGTTCTTTGTTATTGGGATATACTTGATTTCATCTAGCAAGCCTTTCTCGTACGGTGAACCGGTTTCTGACTTTAAATATGAATAATCTTCAGAAGCCCGCATCGTGCTTAACGGCGGAGGCGCCTGATTCTCACCTCCAGCTTGCCCGTTTGCCAGAAAGAAAGGGCAAGACATCAGCATCAACAATAGACCGCTTTTCAAAGCCACACACCCGCTCTTGTTAGTAAATCTGGTTACAAAAAAACCATTACGGAACGATCGTTCCAAAACAATATAAAGAAACCGGAATGATTATTCCAAATAAAGAACATTGCTTCCTACCTGACGTGATCCTGCTATGGGCTTTAATCAAGGCGTTCCTAATGTGGGCTGTCAGGTAAACGAGAGCTTCTTCTTATCCACACGCGGCGACTGCCCAAATTTTCGGGAGTAATCGCGGCTAAACTGGGCGGGACTCTGGTATCCTACTTCAAAGGCTACCGCAGATACCGTTTGTCTCGTATCCATCAACAGCCGGCGCGCTTCCAGCAGCCTGATGTCTTTCTGAAACTGCAACGGGGTTGTAGCTGTAATCGACTTAAAATTCTCATAGAAAGAGGATGGACTCATCATTGCCGTGGCTGCCAATTCATCTACGGTAAATGACGTTGCATAATGCTGCTTGATATCGGCGATCACCTTCGATACGCGGCCGGCTGCGCTCCCCCGCTGCAATAAATGACGCAGCATTGCACCATGTGGCGCAAGGAGGAGCCTGAAGTAGATTTCTTTCACAATCAGCGGCGCTATCAGCCTGGCTTCCCGCGGCTGTTTAACCAGTGCAAAGAGGCGCGATACCGCATCGATGAGCGCAGGTTCAGCCTTGCCCACCTTGAATGACTCGCCTTTCTCCTGTTCAAGCGCTGCTTCATCGATTTCACTGTACAGGCTCCGCATAGTATGCAACGCGATGGGTAATGATAACGCGATATAAGGGGCTTCCACACTGGCTTCCGTAATCCGAGAAACCATCGGCACATCATGGGTAACGATGACCGCATCGCCAGGGGTGAAAACATGGCGTGTTGCACCAACATGAACCTCTTTGCGTCCCTGGAGAATCAAGCAGAACGTAGGTTGATAAAGACAGGCCCTGGAGTCGGTTGTCTTACGGCTGCTGGCAAGGGATAAATCAGCAACACCGGTGTCATAAGGATCAATAGAAACACCGTTTAATGCAGCATAAGAACTGACACGTGAAATAAAGCTGTCTGTTATCATTTGCTCTCCCAGGTGATTTGATTACGCTTCAACATAGTACCTCTTACGCTAAAAGATCCAGGTACCTGGAGGATCAGGCAACAATACCGGAATATCAGGCATGCCATGTCAGCGCCCCTGCCCTAAGTTGGAGTCAGCCAGAGATACACCCATTTAAACGTGATTACAATGACTGATAAAATTGCACTTGTGACCGGTGGTAGCCGTGGCCTTGGAGAAAATACAGCCCTGCATTTAGCAGAAAAAGGGGTAGGCGTCGTTGTGACGTATTTGAATAATGCCGAAGCGGCGGCAGCAGTTGTAAACCAGATTAAAAGCAACGGTGGCAGCGCCGCAGCTATCCAGCTTGATGTCGGAAAGACCACCCAGTTTACATCCTTTGCGGCTTCATTTTCCGACACACTCAACAAGGAGTGGCAGCGAAGCAGTTTTGACTTCCTCGTAAACAACGCCGGCACCGGCATCCACAGCCCAATCGCTGAAACAAGTGAGCAGCAATTCGATGCCATGTTCAATGTGCACACCAAAGGGGTCTTCTTCCTAACACAAAAGCTCTTGCCACTCCTGGAAGACGGTGGTAAAATCCTGAATATCTCAAGCGGCCTGACACGCTTTTCTATTGAGGGTTACGCCGCTTATGCCGCAGCAAAAGCCGCAACGGAAATCCTCACGCGGTACATGGCGCTTGAGTTAGGGCCTCGCGGCATTGCTGTAAACAGCATCGCGCCGGGGGCCATTGAAACAGATTTTGGTGGAGGTGCGGTGCGTGACAACAAAGATTTAAATGAGTACCTGGCATCGAATACAGCGATGGGACGCGTTGGGTTACCCAAAGACATTGGCGGCATGATTGCCAGCTATCTGGCCGGCGACAACCAATGGATCACCGCACAGCGTATCGAGGCATCTGGTGGCTATAGTCTCTGAGCAGACATGAACCGTGTTTTTGCCATTCTTACAGAAAAGGCCCGAAAACATAATCCACTGATATTAATGAAGGGCTCTCATTCGGGAGCCCTTCTCTCCCCCAACTTCTGCCTCTAAACCAACACATCGCTTGCTTTATGCGCCCTCTCTCTACCGAAAGAATTAGTGAAACAATTCATTATTGAC
>JBCCIM010000188.1 GCA_039111535.1 Bacteroidota bacterium
CCGTTAGCCTCTACAAATGCACGTATTTGGGCTACGGTGACGGGGTGGGTATCCATAAGAAATGGAGCGACCGTAGTTTCGAACGTCGGTTTCTCCATCGGTAGCCCCTTTTCCGACCCAATTATTGTTTGTCCCCCTGGGATGTAAGTCATCCCTTGCGGCACTTCAATCCCTTCAGGCGGATCCTGAGTTTTATCAAATGGCAAAATAACCGGATGACTAAGAGCCTCTGCAGGGGCGGTTTCAGCTTCAGATCCAAACCACATCATCCCACCAAGGCCAGCAAGGACCATGACAAGCGGCAGTCCCAGGCGCATAATAACCTGGGAGATAGAGAGTGAGGTCGCCATCGTTATCTCCTAATAACGTATTGAGGGTCTCCGAAAAACACAAACAAGTCCCATGATCTAAAAGAAAACAGATCAGGCAATAGCAAGCAGGACGTTGTGGTGGTACTGGAGGGTAGGAAGACAAAAAAAGAGGCAGCGCACTCAGATTCAAGTGGAAATGGCTATTTCCGTAAAAAAATTCAAACAGGCGGGTGATCGCGTTCTGTTACGCGGACGTTTATTTCTTACTTCAGCACTGTAAATGGCTTCGAAACGGAGAACTGGCGGCCTTCAGCAACGACGAGGTATTTCCCCCCGGCAAGCGCGCTGGCATCGAGGGCAAAAGTGTGGGCAAGCGCTCCTTCCAGTTGGCCGTTGTAGATGACAGAGATTTGCCGGCCAAGCAGATCGTACAGTCCAATTGTCACGTCCTGGGTTTGGGCCAGGGTTAAAGTAAATCGGCCTTCCGGGTTGAGCGGGTTTGGATAGACAGCGCCTAAATGCGCAGCTGATGCCGTATGGATCAGTGCCACAGCTTGCGGACTGTAAGCAAAGGTGCCGTCGAAGTCGATCTGTTTGAGGCGAAATACGTGCCGGCCCGGTGGTTGTTCACCGACGTTGAACTGATAATCCTGGGCTTCAGTGGTGGTACCGGCGCCACGCACAAAGCCAAGCGCGGTGAAGACGCCATCTTTATACTGCTCGACCTCAAACCCTGCGTTATTCGTTTCAGATAGCGTACGCCAGTTCAACGTGACATCGTTGTTGTTTATCGTTGCAGCAAAGCCCGGTGCCAGTTCTACCGGCAAAACGGTCTCCCCTTCTGTTTCGAACACTTCATGAGAGGTCAACTCGGGGGTGCCTCCTTTCATGCCTGATCCTGAAGCAATGTAGATGTTGTCGTTATAGAAAATTGCCTGTGTACCGTGGCGTCCGACGCCCAGCGGATCCATGGTAACCCAGTCATTGGTCAGGGTATTGAGCGCGTGTACCTCGTCGTGTGCAAGGTCTCTCGTACTTTCACCGCCAATTACAACCACATAATTGCCTACTGCCACCGATGAAGCACCAGCTCTTGGTATGGGAAAATCGCTGGCACCCGGCAAGGTGCTCCATGAGCCGGCGTTAAAATCGTATACATCCACCTCTTCTACATTATCTCCATTGCTCCCGTTTCGCCCTCCGATCACATACAGCTTATTACCTACAACTGCTGCATGTACGTGGTCTCGTGCAAAAGGGGCTGAAGGCAATGTCGTCCAGGTATCAGTAACAGGATCATATTCGTCAAACTGGTTTTTGCGTACAGCACTTCCGCCATGCCCTCCTGTACTGCCTCCAACGAGATAAATCTTGCCGTTGTAATGCACTGCCCCGCCAGAACCGCGACGGCGAGATGCAGGAATGGTTGAGCCCACAACCCAGGTGTCTGTATTCACCGCATATTTCAGTACTTCTTCTACCGCATTTTCGTCAGGGAAGGTGTCTGTATAAGCAGATACGATGTAAATGGTATCACCAATGGCTACAGCCTGAAAGTGGTGCAGCTGCATATTGTCTGGCGGCAGCGAACCGGTGGTCCAGGTGCTGTCGGCAGGGTCGTATATTTCAACACGCCGGCTGCCGCGTCCGCCCATCAGATAGAATTTACCATTTGCCTCTACATACGCATTTTCATGCCGCGCCTGTAAGCTGTTCTGGTCGTTCAGGGTTCGCCATTGCAAGGCCCTTTTTTCCTGAAAAGTCTCGTAGGCGTACGATGCTCCAATTACAAAAAATGCAACAATAGAGATCAAAAGGATACGTACTGGTGCTGAAGAGCGATTAAGCATATGGGAATTATGGGAAGAAAAGATGCTTCCGACGTGTATTCGACGGCTGTCGGATACCAAACAAGTACTATGCCTCAACGCCTAAGCAAACAACGGAACAACGGAATGTTATTTATATCTCTTATCGTCGTCCCGTTGCACAACTTATGCAGTACGTTCGGTAAGTCCGCACAAAAAATACCACAAAGTTACCGCAGCTGCACGTACAGTTTGTAAATCTTTATCAACAAGTGGGTTTACTTCTACAAGATCCAATGATTTGACAAAAGGAGATTTGCCGGCTAGATATGCGGCTTCATAGACTAGTTTGAGGGGAATGCCGTCAGCTGCCGGCGCGCTTACGCCGGGTGCTTCCGCCTGATGCACAACATCCATATCAAGTGTCAACATCGTGGGCTGCTTCAGGTCGGTAAAATAGGTGTGCAAAAAGGCATGATCTATTTCATTTCGCCAATGGAACACACATCCCTTTTCCATTAAATATTGAATGTGGGCCTGGGCAACAGATAGTGGAGAGAGTCCCAAGACCGTATATCCGTGGCACACGTTAGCTCCGAATTCAAGCGCCTGAAAGAACGGTGATCCGGAATGCGCCTTTCCGTTTTTCAACGGACGTACATCAGCATGCGCATCGATATTGGTGATATGCACGGGTTGAGCGCTTTTTGCATAGCCCAGAAAATGCCCAAATGCAGTTTCGTGCCCGCCGCCCAAAACGATCGGGATGGTCTCTTGCTGCAACAGCGGTGCAAGCACTTCGCCGAGATGCTGCTGGTCCAGGTCCACATCCCCCGAAACTTGCACATTCCCCAGATCTGTAGTGCGCTTGAGTAATGCACAAAACGCCGCGTAATTTCTGCTGTCGGGTGTAAGCTTATACAGCATTTTGCGAATTGCACCTGGAGCATCCGCCGCTCCCGGTCGGCCTCCATTTAGTTTAACGCCGGCATCACTCGGAAAACCTACAAAGGCCACACGGGGCCGCTTTTTTTGCTCGACCAGCCAGTGCCCTAGCCGCAAATCATCAGGTGCGGTTGCTGGGGGTGCTATATCAACAGCGTGTATCATGCGGTGGTACCGCGTTGTAGTTCAGCAAAAACACCAGCACGGTGTACGACGCGACCGTCAATACAGGTCAGACAAGCCGCATTCGGCCGAAAGTGTCCCATCCAGTGATTCACATCAGGTGCATCAACAGCCACAAAATCTGCTTTAAAGCCAGGCGTAAGGGTGCCAACTGTGTTCTCCATGCCCAAGGCCTTGGCGGCGTAGTGCGTGGCGCCTTTCACGACCTCAGCTGGCGACATGTACTGCATGATACACGCCATATACATCGCAGCCGGCAGATGGTAGCTGGGTGCCGAGCCCGGGTTAAAGTCTGTTGCTACGGCAACGGGCACGCCGGCATCGATAAATGCTCTGGCCTGCATGGCTGGCTGGCGCAAGTTAAACGAGGCGAAAGGTAGGCTCACCGCTACTACGCCAGCTTCAGCCATCGCGCCAATGCCTTCCGGCGATGCATATTCAAGGTGATCAGCGGAGATGGCATTGAGACGGGCAGCAAGGGCAGCACCTCCCCCATCGTGCAACTGGTCCACATGCAACTTGGCGCGCAAACCGTGCCTTGCTGCGGCTGTACAGATTTCAACGGCTTCTTCAGGCAAGAACGCAGTTTCCTCAACAAAGACATCACAAAATGAGGCGAGTGCTTCAGCAGCCACCGCCGGCAGTATGTCTTTGACAATTAAATCGATGTATCCCCGCCTGTTTTCCCTGAATTCAGCCGGCACTATGTGCGCCGCGAGCAAGGTTGCCCGGACTCGTACAGGATGTTCTGCAGCGAGCCGCCGGTATACCCGTAAAACTTTGAGTTCATCTTCCAGGGTCAACCCGTATCCGGTTTTACATTCCACCGTGGTAATACCCAGCGCCATCATTTCATCCAAAAAACCGAAGGCCTTGTGGTACAACGCATCTTCCGAAGCAGTCCGCGTACTGGACACAGACGAGGCAATACCCCCGCCGGCTTTGGCAATTTCAAGATACGGCCGGCCGAGCGCACGCATTTCGAATTCGTCTGTCCGCCACCCGCCAAACGCGAGGTGGGTATGGCAATCTACAAGTCCGGGTAGCACTAACATGCCGTGTGCATCTGTTCGCTCAGCTTGCTCGAAGGCAGCCGGCAAGGCTGCTTGTGGCCCAACCCACTGTACGGTGTCACCTTCCCAGACGAGTGCAGCATCCCGAATGGTATGTATAGCACCCTGCTCGCCTTCCTGTGCGCTGGTCACCAGGCTCCCAATGTTTGCTAAAACCTGCATATTTACCTCAACGTACCAATGACCTGTTCTACAGCTGCCACGAGGTAGCCCGACTGAACCACTTCAGCACATTTGGTAAGGTCGTGTTTGAAGTAATAGTCTTTTTCACCATGTGGTACAATTCCTCTGATGAAGTTATGCGCCACTTCAATGCCTTTCCCCGGGGCCAGCGGTTTCCGGAAATCCAGGGCCTGCGCCGCGGTGAACAACTCTACGGCAAGAATTTGTTCTACGTTTTGCATGACCTGCAACAGTTTGAGCGCACCGATGCTGCCCATGCTAACATGGTCTTCTTGCCCGAGCGATGTAGGAATTGAGTCAACAGAGGCCGGGTGGCACAGCACTTTGTTTTCCGACACCAGTGCCGCAGCTGTGTATTGGGGGATCATAAAGCCAGAGTTGATACCCGTTTCCTGCATCAGCAACGCAGGCAGCCCATCATGCCCTTCCAACAGGAGATACGTGCGCCGCTCAGAAATACTGCCCAGTTCAGCCAACGCGATTGCAGCAAGGTCCAATACCAGCGCAAGGGGTTGTCCGTGAAAATTGCCTCCGCTGAGGATATCGCCATTGTGAAACACCAGCGGATTGTCAGTGACGGCGTTGATTTCGGTTTCCACAACCGCTGCAGCATGCCGGATGTTGTCGCGGCTTGCCCCGTGTACTTGCGGCACGCAGCGCAAACTGTACGGGTCCTGCACTTTGCCACAGTTACGATGGGACTCCAGAATTTCGCTGTCTAACAGCAGCCGGCGCACATTCTCTGCCACTTCTAACTGCCCTTTATGAGGACGCAGCTGGTGGATCCGGGCATCAAATGGCGCTACACTCCCCTGCAATGCCTCCAGACTCATCGCAGCAACAATATCTGCAAACTTCAGATAGCTGAATGCTTTTTGCAATACATGGGCCCCGTACGCCGTCATCAACTGTGTCCCATTGATCAGCGCCAGACCATCTTTAGCCCCAAGCGTCACCGGTGTCAGGCCTTCATGTTCGAGTACTGTTTCTGCCGGTACCACCTCCTTGCCCGCCACATCCCAGAAAAAACCATAGCCGATCAGCGGCAAAGCCATGTGCGACAACGGCGCGAGGTCACCCGAAGCGCCGACACTACCCTGCCGGGGAATGGCAGGAATCAGATCGCGGTCGGCAAAAAGCAGCAACCGCTCGAACGTCTGCGCAGAGACGCCTGAATACCCCTGTCCGAGTGCATGGATTTTCAATTGCAGCATAAGCCGGCATATGGGTTTGGGGATTAGCTCCCCTACCCCCACCGCATGAGACAGCAGCAGGTTATGCTGCAACGCAGAAACTTGTTCGCGGTCGATGCGCACATTTTTGAGGTACCCAAAACCGGTGTTAATCCCGTAATGGGCGTCTCCGCTGTCCAGCGCTTCATCAACCAGCGAACGGCTGTTATGGACCCTGCCGGCGTCCGCTTGCAGGGATGCAACGCGGCGATCAAGGTCTGCAGCCAGGTCCTCCATTGTAACCTGATGTAGAACAATGTCCTGAACTGTGTCCGTCATTCGCTTACCCGTTTATCATCGGCAGGTCAACCCCGCGCGCGTTTGCCGTGTCTACAGCCGTTTCGTAGCCGGCATCTGCATGACGCATCACGCCTGTACCCGGATCAGCGGTTAGAACGCGTTCCAGCCGGCGGCCGCCCTGGCTTGTGCCATCAGCCACGACAACCATACCTGAGTGCATCGAATACCCGATGCCTACCCCGCCGCCGTGATGCAGTGATACCCAGCTTGCACCACAAGCTGTGTTCAGCATCGCATTCAGCAGCGGCCAGTCAGCAATCGCATCTGATCCGTCTTTCATGTTCTCGGTCTCACGGTTGGGAGAAGCCACAGAGCCACAATCCAGGTGATCGCGACCGATGACAAGGGGCGCTTCTACTTTCCCTTTTTCCACCAGCCAGTTGAATCGCGCGCCAAGCTCAGCACGCTCTCCATACTCAAGCCAGCAGATGCGCGCCGGCAGGCCTTGAAAATGTACTTGTTCGCGCGCCTTGTGAATCCATCGCGCCAGCGCATCGTTTTTGGGGAAGGTTTCGAGCACCAGCTTATCGGTCTCGGCAATATCAGCCGGATTACCAGAGAGGGCCGCCCAGCGGAATGGACCTGAGCCGCGGCAAAAGAGCGGACGGATAAACGCCGGCACAAAACCCTCAATATCAAACGCATCCGCTTTCCCACGATGATCAGCCACCTGGCCGCGCAGGTTGTTGCCATAATCAAACGTTACCGCCCCTTTCTTTTGCAGTGCGAGCATGGCGTCAACGTGTACTACCATGGAGTCAAGCACAGCATCACGGTATCCCGCAGGGTCTTTTTCGCGCAGGAGCAGCGCGGCTTCCGTGCTCATACTGGCTGGCAGATAGCCAACCATCAAATCGTGCGCCGAGGTCTGGTCGGTGAGTACATCTGGTACAATGTCGCGGCGTACCAGCTCGGGCAATACTTCCGCGATGTTGCCTACGAGGCCGGCGGAAAAGGCTTCGCCGGCTTCACGCGCCTGCAGCACGCGGGTCAGCGCTTCATCGAGATTATCATAGAGGGCGTCGCAGTACCCCGAGTCCACCCGGCGCTGGATGCGGGAAGCGTCAACATCAACGCCAAGAAAGGCGGCGCCATTCATCGTTGCAGCGAGCGGCTGCGCCCCTCCCATGCCCCCAAGTCCGCCCGTAACCACAAGCTTGTGTTTCATCGATCCGCCAAAGTGCTGGCGGGCGCATTCAGCAAAGGTCTCGTAGGTACCCTGCAGGATGCCCTGGGTGCCGATATAGATCCATGAGCCGGCGGTCATCTGTCCGTACATGGTGAGGCCGAGGGCTTCGAGCCGGCGAAACTCATCCCAGGTACCCCACTTCGGAACGAGGTTCGAATTCGCAATCAACACACGCGGTGCTTCGCTGTGTGTACGAAACACACCCACGGGTTTGCCGCTCTGAACAAGCATGGTCTCGTCGTTGCGCAGCCGTTGCAACGTTTTGATGATGGCTGTATAACTTTCCCAGTTACGGGCAGCTTTTCCGCTGCCGCCATACACAATCAGGTTATCAGGGTGTTCAGCAACTTCCGGGTCAAGGTTGTTCATCAACATGCGCATGGCGGCTTCCTGGTGCCAGCCTTTGCAATGCAGGGTGGTCCCGCGCGGCGCACGAATGGTTTTTGTGCTTGTATTCATCTTTTTCAGGATTTGTCTTTAAGCCAGGGGTACCAATAAATAAAAGAAATGCAGGCGGGCCAGGTAAAGATGGATTGGCAAGAATACAGACGTATATTCTTAACGATCAATGGTATTTCAACAATAACACCTTCGATTCCAAAAATGCATATGGATGAATTGAATGGCCGTATTCTGGCCCACTTACAAAAACAGGGCCGGGCGAGTTATGCACAGATTGGTAGATCGGTAGGGCTGTCTGCACCGGCGGTGAAAGAACGGGTGCAGAAAATGGAGGACGCCGGCATCATCACCGGGTACCGGGCCATGGTGGATCCAGAGAAAATTGGGTATACGACGCGTTCTATTGTCCACTTGCAAGTCGACCGCAACCTGTTTGGGCCAGCCATCAAAAAGCTCGACGCTATGCCGGAAGTGCTCGAGTGTTACCGCACAACCGGGACTAGCTCGCTTATTATGCTGACCACCTTTTCCTCCATGGCACACATGGAGCAATTCCTCAACAGACTGATGGAAATTGGTGAGCCTGTGTCGTCGGTGGTGCTTTCACATCCGATTAAAGGTAAGATCTTTCAGCCGCTGGACACATGATGGTTGCACGTTGTTGGTTGCGGGCAGGGTTTAATTGATAGCAGCCAATGCTTGCTTTGATGAATTGACCGCTTCCGCTCTTTTCATTTGGAAAAAGCCTCTGTTCAGGCAGTTTGCATAAACATGAGTGTCGGTGATGAAATTGTTGCCACACTGGTTACTCCGACGAATGGAATACTTGTAATCTCCAGAATTATAGTCATACGCATCCCAGCCCCAGTCTTCTTCTCCGATTACAGAATAGAACTGGTAATAGGTATCGTTCCAGACATTAAAGGGGATTTGTTGTGTCTCGACGCCTTCCATATCCGTGCTCAACACGGTTACCTGACGGGTCGTGTCTTCCCGTACACCCGGGAAGTTACTGTGGTCGATGGATTCACGAAAATAGCGAAGCGAACCGTCCATTTTGTAACTCAGCAGCCCGCCTCCCAGCAAGCCGGCATAAACAAAGGAGTGAGATCCATCCGTAACGCCCTCGCCCATAAAGCCCATCCCATGTCCGGGATAAGGTATACCTTGAAGCGCTACTTTAATGTTTGTAAGCACACCAAATGCATCCTGTTTTTTCATGCGTGGTGAATAGCTGTGAAAGAGGCCTTCATTGTCTTCGTAATTGGCGATCACAAAAGCCCCATCATCAGCAACAATTGGCGTCCCCAGGCCTGGCATGTCCAGGTCACTGAGCCGTTCTCCTGCGCTTGTATATCTGACAATTTTACCCTTTTCAATATTTGCAATCCAAAGCACCTCATCAGACACCAGACGCAATACCGGGCGGCCATTACGCTTCTGCTCTACATCAATTTCGATTGCAAACTGCAGCGTACCATCAGCAATGCTGAACTTCCGGAGCGTAAAGGTCTCTTTATCGAATAAATACAGATAGTCTTCAGCAGCATCCACAACAGCTGCCACAGGAGCCGGCGATATGCGTTCAGCCGGCGTATCTTCAGTTGCCGCTTCCGGGTGCACGATGAACTGCTTGACCACAACATAAGCCGAGTCTTCAAAAACACGGTCTGACACTACTTGTGCTACCGGCGTGATCAATGAGTCACCCGCAAGGAGTTGCCCGTAAAACGGTTCAGGATAACTTTCGCCGAGCGAGGCCTTGTTACAACCGGCTGCCGTCAGCAATATCACAACGGCATATAAAACGGGGACCAGCGGGTACAGACTGGTGTTTGATTTTGGTAGCTTCATACCTGTAATTTGTACCTAGTTAACCATAGCTAATGCTTGTGATGTAACAGCATCTGCTCTTTTGATCTGAAAAAAGCCTTTGTTCAGGCAGTTAGCATATACATGCGACTCAGTGATGAAATTGTAACCGCATTCACCGCTTCGACGAATTGAGTATTTATAATCTCCCGAAGCGTAATCGTATGCATCCCAACCCCATTCACTATCTCCTCCGACTACCGAATAGAACTGGTAATAGACGTCATTCCAGATATTAATAGGGATTTGCTGTTCTCGTACACCTTCCATGTCAAATACCAACCCGGTCACACCCACGGTGGTATCTGGTAAAAGGCCCGGGAAGTTGTTATGGTGGATAGATTCGCGAAAGTAACGCAGCGATCCATCCATATTGTAACTCAGCAAGCCGCCTCCCATTAAGCCGGCATAAACAAAAGATCGTGATCCATCTGAAACGCCCTCTCCAATGAAGCCCATGCCGTGTCCCGGATAACGTATATCATTTACTGATACAACTCGATTTGTAAACACGCCAAAGGCATCCTGCTTTTGCGTACCGGGTGTGTAGCTATGGAACAGCGCTTCATTGTCTTCGATGCTGGCCATCACAAAAGATCCATCACTAGCAACAATGGGTGCACCCCGACCGGGTACGTCCAGATCATCGAGCCGCTCTCCCGCTGTTGTAATTCTGACAATCTTGCCCCGCTCAACATTGGCAATCCAGAGCACTTCATCGGACACCAGGCGCATGACCGCACCGCCATTGCGCGCTTGCACTACATCAATTTTGATCGCAAAATCCAGTGCACCATCAGCGATGCTGAATTTGCGGAGCATAAGGATATCTTTGTCGAACAGATAAAGATAGTCTTCAGTGGCATCCACAATAGCAATGGCAGGAGACGGCGATATACGCTCCGCCGGCGTATCCTCCGTTGCAGCATCTGGATGCACGGTGAACTGCTTGACCACGACAAAAGCGGAGTCTTCAAAAATGCGCTCAGACACCGATTGCGCTACCGGTGCAATCAACGAGTCACCCACCAGGAGTTGCCCGTAAAACGGTTCTGGATAGCTGTCGCCGAGAGACGGTTTGTTACAACCGACCACAAGCAGCAACAAAAGTACAGCATATGAAGCAGAGGCCACCGGGTACAAACGGGTGTAATTTTTTTGCATAACGATAGATTAAGCCAGCGCAAAAAGGTAACAAGGCGAAGCAGTGAGGGGGGGTACAACGCTTTTGTATCTATAATATCGACACGTTGAGAGAAGATACAAGACGGTACGGCTATTTTGCATCCCTGTTTCAGTAAACAATCAAATTCTGAGCCTCATACCAAACTACAGCCTTTTGTTATTCACGACTGTTTAAAATACGCTGCCAGGGCATTTGCAACGGCTGCTTTGTAGCTCCTGCCAATTGGAAATTGCCGGCCGGCCACCGTGATGTCGTTCGCTGAAAATGCCTTGATGTGATCCAGGTTGACGATGTACGACCGATGAATTCGCATGAACCCCTGCCCTTCGAGCAATGCTTCCATTTCGCCTATCTGTCCGCGGGTTACAATCTTCTCTTCTCCCGTTACAATCTGGCTGTAGTCTTTCAGGCTTTCTACTACCTGTATTTCATCATAGTAAACCCGGACCATGTTTTTGTTGACGTTGAAAAACCGAAAAGGCCTCTCTGCGCTTGGAGGAGAGAGCTGATCCAGTACTTTAACTGCCGGCGTTGTCGCGCGCTCAAGTTTATTTACTGCTTTAAGGAAAAGCGAAAACGCAATGGGCTTCATCAGATAGTCGACTACTCCTTCTTCAAATCCATCCAGCGCATATTCGTGGTACGCCGTGGTCAATATCGTTTGCGGGCGTTGCTGGAGGCTCCGCAGGAAATCCAGTCCTTTTAACTTGGGCAGGTGGATATCCAGAAAAATTACGTCAATGGGAGTTTGGTGGAGCTGTTCCAGTGCAAAGATCGCGTCGCTACAGTGGCCCTGCAATTCAAGGAATGCTACCTGTCCGATATAGTCCGTCAGCACCTCTGCAGCCAGCGGTTCATCTTCAATAATCAAACACTTGAGCGGTACGCTATCCATTGTCGTGGTTGAGTTGGATGCACAGATGTACGTTAAACACGTCGCCTTCAGGTGCAGCTTTTAAAGAGTAATTATCGCGGTAGATGAGGTCGAGCTGTCGTTTGACGTTGGTGAGTCCGATGCCGGCAGCGTGTGCCGGCGCATCTTCTCCCCGTCCGTTTATAACGTAGAAGTTCAGCATGCCATCTGCAATGTTTAACTCAATGGTGACGAACGTTTCGCTCCTTGTTTCGCTAACCCCGTGTTTGAAGGCGTTTTCTACAAACGGCAACAGAAGCAACGGCGGAATGGTGACATGCATCTCTTTAATATCCACATTAAACACCACAACCAGCCGGTCATCATATCGCAATTTTTCCAGTGCAACATAGTCGCGGATGACTGTAACCTCATTTTCAACAGGGATGGTTGGACTGCTACATTCCTGGAGGATGTATCGGACAATGTTGGATAACTTGAGGATGTAATCCGCCGTTGCATTGTCGTCTTTCCGTGCAAGTCCGTACAGGTTGTTGAGGGTATTAAACAGAAAGTGCGGGTTGGTTTGTGCCTTCAGGAAGCTGAGTTCAGCAGCGCGTTTCTCTTTCTGAAGGGCAACCTCCTTCTTTCGGAAAGCCATACTGCCGATCAACAGCTTCACAGAGGCGGCCAGTCCAAGCGCCGGCAGCAAGTCTGTTGTAGTGTATAACAAGCGCTTCAGGCTGTACACATTAAAATCAGGTGACTCGTTGTACAGTAGCTGGCTGATCGGTGCAATCATCGACCGGTACCCGAGCACGCAGACGGCCAGAACCAGGAGAAAAAATACAATCGTTTTGATGTACGCGCCCTTACTGAAATACCGTGGTATCAGGAAGTAAAACAGCGCATAAAAGGGAATGGCTTTCCATGGCAATAGTGAGAGTTCGCTGAAGAAGAACCGCAGCACGCGCTGCCACACAGGATACACCAAATCGGATGGCGGAGGGAAAAGCAGATCCTGAATCACATAAAGCGTGACAAAGCAGAACCAGAAAAAGATATGTCGACTAATGCGCTGGTACATGCTGGAAAGATCTTTAAAAAGCCAGACTAATCTATAGAAAAGATCTCATTGACGCGTTGCTGCAGCGCAATAACGCGTTGCGTCCTACAAACGGCATAGGCAGGCGTAAATCAGTCCTTCTGCTGCACTTACTCGGCCTACTTCTCATTTCAAAAATTGCTTGCCGGCCAGTGGATATGTTTGCCAAAAACAACGAGGAAAACCATGTTAAACGAGTATAAAGCCGCCCTCGGTGGCCGGCCCTACCGAGCAAAACAGCATGTATCAAAATACAAAGACCAATCCTTTGCATCG
>JBCCIM010000189.1 GCA_039111535.1 Bacteroidota bacterium
CTGGCGGTGGGCAGCGGCGTGCCCGTTTTGTACCGGCACTTCATGCAGATGCCCGACGGCACGATTCAGGAACTGAGCCGACGCGCGGACCTGGCGAAGCAGCTCCAAATTCGTGGCTACAATATCGACGTGGACGGCGCGGGGTGGCGTAGCGAGGAGGCGAAGAAAACCGCAAAAATGCTCACGAAGGGTCATTTTCATGTTTGTCTTGGTCAATGTCTATCTGAATGCGCCAAGATAAGGATTTGCAAAATCAGCTATACTGTTTGCTGCTGGAAAAATTGTTTTTTAACATGGTCGTATGTGAAATTAGTTAGGCCCTTAATCTGTAACCTGCATCGCCAACACGTCAAGCATCCCCATGCGCACCATGACCTCACGCAGACATTTTTTGTCAACACTGAGCGCGGCAAGCCTGTCATCACTTGCTCCCGCTACCCTTTCGAAGCTGCTACGCATCAGCCTGCGGGATCCACTTCCTCTTATCATCGACGCCGACACAGCCAATGAGGTGGATGACTTGTTCGCTTTAGCCGTGGGATTGCTTGCTCCCGAGCTCAACATTGTAGGGGTTACCTCCGCCCAATGGCACACTTCTCCCCAGGCACCGGCTGATACCGTTGGCAAAAGCCAGGCATTCAACGAAGACATCATGCGCCTGATGGACAAATTATCTGTGCCTCATCCGCAGGGATCAAACCATCCGATGGTGAAGCCACACCGGGCCCAGCCTTCTGATGCCGCACAGTTTATCATTGCGCAGGCCATGGCAATGCCTGATGGTGAGAAATTGCACGTGGCTATCCTGGGGCCGGCAACCAACCTTGCCTCGGCGGTTGTCATGGAGCCGGCCATTATCCCTAAAGTGGTTGCCAACTATCTCGGATTCTGGCACAACCCCGAGACAAATACCTGGAGCAAGCGTGAGTTCAACACCAACAACGACCCCAACGCCGTTGATGCACTCATCAATACACCCGGACTGGACTTCCGGGTTATGACAGCATCAACTAGCCAACACCTGGTATTCAGGAAAACCGTGGTAGATGCCCACCTGAAAGGTAAAAGCGGCCTTGGCGACTACCTCGTTAATCGGTGGGGAACGTTCGACAGATACTGGCAGCCAGATGACAAAGAGAAAACAAAGTGGATCATGTGGGATGTCGCGTTGATTCTCGCGTTGGCCTACCCCGAAATGGCTACGAAAAAACGGGTACAGAGCCCTCACGATAACCGCATGCGCCTGATTGATGTTTACACAGCCATCGACACAGCCGCTATGGAAGCAAAGTTCTGGGCGCTGCTAGATGGGTTCGTTGGTGAGGAATGAGGGTTATTCAATGCCGCATGTCAAGTGTTGCTAATTAAGGTTTGGATGTGCAAGCTACGGGGGCGTCGTGTTTCTGGATTGCACTATTCCCGAAATAACTGCGATGCTTTTGTACATTTCTTTGGCCATTGAGTCTACTTTCAGGAAACACACCAATCGGCAGTCGGCATTCAACTCTGCATTAAACTGGCCCTAATTCCTGTAGTCTAGCGGCGGGTCGCGGTCGCCGAGGAGGGGTTTGTAGACAAAATCATCACCACGTAACTGCTCAAACTCTGCTTTGGCAGCTGCTACCGTTGCGGGATCTTTCATCAATGTAATCGCTGTCAGCGCCATGGTTTTGGCAGCCACCATCATCCCTTTGTGGCCGATACTCATGCCGCCGGCAGCAATGGCCTGCCAGGAATGCGCGGCTGTACCCGGCACCCAGGTTGCGGCATCGAGCCCGGCTGTAGGCACAACCCAGCTTACATCGCCCACATCGGTTGAGCCGCTGGTTGCCTGCAACACAACTGGCTGAATGGCCCTGGCCTGCGCCAGCGCTGGTGGTGCGTCAAAAGACTGTTGCAAAGAGGCTGCAAACGTACGCTCTTCCTCGCTGTATTCAACACCACCCACCTTTTTCAATTGGGCATGCATTACGTTTGCCAGCGTATGATTGGGCAACACGCTGTGGATCCCATGGATAACTTCGTGCGCCATCTGCGTACCGGTCCCCATCGCTGCGCCTTCAGCAGCGGCTACCACGCGAGACCAGATGCCCTCTAGTATTGTAGCATTTGGATGTCGCACGTAGTAGTAGACCTCGGCAAAATCAGGAATCACATTGGGGGCGTGTCCACCTTGCGTGATCACATAGTGAATGCGTGCTTCCTGCGGCACGTGCTCACGCAGCAAGTTAACCATGTAATTCATCGCTTCAACCCCATCCAGTGCAGACCGGCCGCGCTCTGGTGCTGCTGCGGCGTGGGCAGACTTGCCATGGAAGCGAAACTTGGCCGACCGGTTTGCCAACGTTGTATAGGGACTTGCATCGTTTGTATCGCCCGGATGCCAATGGAGCATCACATCAACGTCATCAAAGAGCCCTTCGCGCACCATGTAAACTTTGCCAGCACCGCCTTCTTCCGCCGGCGTCCCGTAAAATCGGATGGTGCCCGTATGCCCTTCATCTAACCAGTGTTTTACAGCAATGGCAGCTGCAGCTGACCCGGTCCCGAAAAGGTGGTGACCACACGCGTGCCCGGCCCCCTGCCCCTCAATGATTGCGCGGTCAGGTTGTGCGGCCTGTGAAATCCCGGGCAATGCATCGTATTCGCCCATAATTCCAATGACGGGTTCTCCTTCACCGTAACTGGCAACAAAAGCTGTCGGGATGGCCGCTACGCCGGCTTTTATTTGGAATCCAGCGTTAGCCAGCAGGGCTTGCAACTTTGCAGCGCTCCGGTGCTCCTGATAGCCTACTTCCGCTAATTCCCAAATCTCATGTGCAACGGCAGCATATGTGGCTGCGCTTTTATCCAGCAGGTCCGACACATTATCTTGCGCCAAGGCTACAGGAGCGAACGCAAAAATCAACAAGAACAAGGCATGCAGTCTTTTCACTTACAAGCTCCGTAACGTTTCGAGGTATGCGACGAGGTCAACGAGTTGCGATGTCCCCAAAGCAGCGCCCAGCGCAGGCATCAGAGAATTTTCCATTTCAGTGATGGTTGCAACGTTGCCCATGGGATAGCTACGCGTTTGCCCACCTTGCTCGCGCAACTGGATTTCTTCGTCGGTCCGACTCAGCACATACCCTGCGGCGGCATTGCCATCTTTCATAGAAATCAGGAAGCCTTCATATCCAAAGCCGATGCCGGCGTTTGGATAGATGATTGCGTTGTAGAGCGCCTCTGCTGGCAATTTACTTCCAATCTCGGACAAGTCTGGTCCAAAGTCGGTGCCCACACCCTGTACAACATGGCAGGCGCTGCATTGCTGCTCAAAGACGGCTTTGCCGGCATTCACTTCACCGGTCATAGCAACCAGTTGCTCAATTGCCGGCAGGGGCTGCCCGTTGTTACCAGTTGGTGGGTCCAGGTACTTCGCGGCCATTTGCCGGCGGCGCTCATCCGAAGAGTTGAACAGAATACTGGCAGCTTGTTCTTTGAAAGACACAGGAAGCTCCCCCCTTTCGAGCATTCCCAGCAAACCGTATTCACCCGACCAGCCAACCGCATAATTTGTCAATGCATGGCGACGCAGGTCCATACCCAATGCATCATTTTGAACGACGGACTGGAGCGCATTCCTCGAATTCCCGTTGCCTATTTTCCCGAGTAAACCAACAACCTCAAGTGCATCGTCCGCTGAACCAGCATTTGCCAAAGCCTCCATGAACCGATCAGGTCCTTCTAGATCGAGCAGTAAAGCACCGGCATCACGAGCCAGAGCTTCTTCAGCTTGTTGGGCCATGGCAAACAGAGACGCGCCTCTATGCGTAGGCTTGAAACGGGCAACCAAATCAAGGAAAGTGCGCGTTCCATCCACGGCATCAAGGGCAGCAGTAAGTGCTTGCTGGACGGCAGGGTCGGCTTCATTGTGTTCATTTACCAGATGCTGTAATGCGAGCGGCGCCAGCGCCTCGTTGCTATCTCCTAACAATGCTGTTAGTTGCTGGCTTTTCAAGTACTCATTATCATGGAAGTCAAATGCCCGAAAATACCGTAGTTGATCTTCGGGCGTTGTCCGCTCATCTTTGATCAGGGTGGTCAGCATAGGTATGGCGTCGTCTGCCCGGGCACGCCATATGATGTCGCGCGCCGGCTTGGTCGAGAAATCCTCCGTGTTTCGCGAAGCCCAAGCAGCAAAAGACGCTTCCCAGGAAGCGGATGCGCCAATGCCAAGTGCCTCAAGGTACCAGCGGTCAGCACCGTTATACTGACTTGCCAGATCGGCCCACAAGCCACTCCCCTGTTCAGACTGGAAATACTTCAGTGCAAGGGCAGCCTCTCGCCGCACCTGTGGTGATGCATCATTGACCAACGTTGACAATATGTTCTCCAGGGGCAGGTTATGCTTACGCGCAATGCGGAGTCCGGTGATGCGGATATCCTCGTTTTCATCAGTCAGCGCAACATCCACATAATGACTTGCCCGGCCTTCTATCTCAGCGAGTACCCACAACGCACGGGCGCGCATCCTTGCATTGTCCGAGGCCCAGAGGGTTAATAGGGCTTCTTCTGCGATGGCATCCATATGCACCAGTGCATGCCACGCATTTTGTCGGGCAGACAAATTCGGGCTTTCCAAGGCAGCCACAGCGCCTTCGGGGGTATCCAGATTGTAAGCAGGTGTATTGTACGGCGTATTAGGGGGTGCAATGCGGAATAGCCGGCCTTGCCGCAAGTCACCTACATGATGCCCGCCCACCCCGGGGTCATACCAGTCTGCAACGATGAGCGAGCCATCAGGAGCTACGGCCACATCAGAAGGTCTAAACCACTTGTCGTGGGTGCCCATCAACAGGTTGACAATTTGTGCGTTGTATCCGGCACCATCTTTTTCGACCGGATATGCGCGCACAACGTTAGGGCCGGCATCGGTGTGTATCATCTGATCCCAAAAAACCTCCGGCAAGAGCCGTCCTTCATAGACAAGGATACCCGTCGGTGAGCCAGCGCCAGTCTGTAGCAGATTCGGGACGACACCCGGGTCATTCAGGTGCCAGTGTCGTTTGGGAATTTCGTCGTGCATCCCGGTTCGCCGTACTCGCCAGTTTTCCCCAGTCTTTTCATCTCTAAATCCGTAATTGCCGTACTCCATCACAAAATTGATGCGCACGGCGCGGTTGCCATCATCATCATTATCAGATTGCCAAAGCGAGCCATACGAATCAACTGCCACTTCGTAGTTATTCCTGAAGTTGTGGCCAAGCACTTCAAGATCACTGCCATCCGGATTCATCCTGAACACCATGCCTTGCTGATGCGGATTGCGATCTGCTACGACAGGCGCACCATATTTATCCAGGACGACATTGCCGTCCTTATCCAGTAACTGTCCGCCTTCGTTGCCAAAATTGAAGTAATACCTGCCATCGGGACCAAACACAAACGCGTGTACAGCATGATCGTGCTGTACCCCTTCGATGCCGCTGAATAAGATTTCTTTAGTATCTGCTTTATCGTCACCGTCCTCATCTGTTAGCAATAAAACATGCGGGCTAGCAGATACTATGGCCTTGTTGCCATCCACAACCCAAATACCCAATGCAGCATCGATATCCCGACCTTCGTAGAACACTGTCCGGCTGTCAGCTTTGCCATCGCCATCTGTGTCTTCCAGAATAACTATGCGCTCATTCTCAACCGGCTCCGGGTTTTGCGGATTGAGATGGGGACGATAATTCACCCCTTCACAAACCCACACCCTCCCCCTTGCGTCGATGTCGATGTTGGTTGGATTTACGAGCATTGGCTCCGATGCAAACAAGCTGACTTCAAGCCCAGGAGCTACTTCGAGTCCAGCTACAGCATTGTCAGGCATGCGCATTTCATCGTCGCTCAGCGCAGCACCAGCCGGCTGTGGCACCAGCCCGTATTCGGTTAGCTCTTCAGCGCAGCCGGCGAGCAAAATACCCATTGCAATAACGGAATAAAGATAGCGTTTCATAATTCGTGAGGTCTATGATGGTTGCACATTGACGACTGAGCAGATCAGGAAACCCAATCCGGCAGTTGCCCCAGTTCGATACCCAAGATTGGGATCACCAGCGCGTATACAGCCGCTGTTACAAGCAAAACAAAAAGCACATTCAGAAACAGTCCGCCCCGCGCCATTTGCTGGATACTAAACTTCTCGCTGCCATAAACAATTGCATTGGGTGGCGTGGCAGCAGGCAGCATAAATGCGCAGCTGGCAGCGATCGTAGCCGGCACAGCCAGGAGCAACGGGTTCTCACCAAGCCCAACAATTGCCACACTGGCAAGAATGGGCAAAAATGCTGCAGCAGTGGCCGTATTGCTTGCCAGCTCTGTCATGAAGATAATAAGCAAAACAGCCAGTCCGATTAACACTACAAGCGGCCAATGGCTAAACGTGGAAAGCAGGCCGCCAACCCAGGCCGCAAGCCCCGTGCGGCTAATCGCCGCCGCCAAACTCAAACCGCCACCAAAAAGAAGCAAAACACCCCAGGGTAGTTTTAATCCCCACTCCCAGTTCATGATGAAGGCACCTTTCGACAGGTTGGTCGGGATCGCAAACAACACGGTAGCGCCAAAAAGCGCAATGCCGGTATCCGACAAACCGGGTAGCCAATGCTGAAGGTAAGGCCGTGAAATCCATAGTACAGCAGTTAGAAGAAAGACGCTAGCGACGATTATTTCCTCGCGCGAAATGCGCCCCATTTTTTGAATCTCCTCCTCGATGAGTTGCTTCCCGCCAGGAAGCTCCGTCATGGTGATCGGAAAGATGACGCGTGTGAGAAGCAGGAAGGCCAGGGGCAATGATATCACTACAAAAGGAATCCCAAACATCATCCACTGTACGAAGCTTATTTCATATCCGTACGTGTCATTGAGAAAAGCCACAAGAAACGTATTGGTAGGCGTACCAATGAGGGTCCCTACCCCACCGATGCTTGCAGCATAAGCAAGCCCCAACAGCAGTGCAGTTGTGAATTTTGTGCCTTGTGTATTTCTATTTTTGAGGTCACCATCATCCGGCACAAGCTCAGCTACAGACAGTGCAACGGGAAGCATCATCAAGGTAGCAGCCGTATTGCTAATCCAGCAACTGAGGGCTGCTGAACTGACCATGAAGCCGGCGATAATAGCGCGAGGTTGCGTGCCAATGAGGCGCACCATTTTCAGCGCAATACGGCGATGCAAATTCCATCGCTGCATCGCAAGGGCAATCATAAAGCCCCCCATAAAAAGGAAAATCATGGGATGTGCGTAAGGTGCAGCATTTTCACTTACGTTACCCACACCAAAAAGCGGCAGCAGCAAAATAGGCAACAAAGAAGTGACTGGAATAGGAATGGGCTCGGTCATCCACCAGATAGAAACCAGCATGGTAATGGCCGCCGTTGCCCATGCCTCCTGCGCCAGCGCCTCAGGTGGCGAAAGTAACACCATCACGACAAACACCAACAGGCCGGCCAGAAAGCCTGCAATTTTAACGGTCTGTATAGACCGCTTTTCTACCGTATCCTGCATATACACCTCAAAAGCGTGAACTTGCAGCAGATCAACGGGTGGGCCGCAAGTTACACAGCCTGTTATTTTGAAAAAGCCGGCTGCAATTTTCAAAGAGAACTTAAGAAAGCCCCGATACAATTGTGTATATTGGCAGCCTCTCAGAATAAAGATACATCACCGTGATAAACTATCAAGACGCACCAAGCGCAGCAGCCATCCTGCCAAAGATCGAGAACATGTGGGCGCATTCCGCTACCAAAATCCGTGCTATAGAAGACAAGTTTGATTTCACCAGAGGCGCACCGGTTTTCACCATAAACGGCAATTACGTTACACGCGGCTGGACCGAGTGGACACAGGGCTTTCAATATGGGTCTGCAATCTTGCAGTACGACGCAACCAACGAGGAAGCTTTTCTTGAAACGGGCATTGCACAAACTGTGCAGCGCATGGCGTCACACATCACCCACATCGGCGTCCACGACCACGGCTTCAACAACGTGAGCACCTACGGCAACTTACTTCGCCTGATGAATGAAGGACGCATCGCAGAAAATATGTGGGAACGCAATTTCTACGAGCTCGCCATAAAATGCAGCGGCGCTGTGCAGGCAGCAAGATGGACGGCTCTGCCCGACACAGGCGGCTTTATCTATTCATTTAATGGTCCGCACTCCCTCTTCTCAGACACCGTTCGCTCGCTACGCGCCTTGAGCCTGGCTCATAAGCTGGGGCATGTACTTATGGGTGAACACGATGCCAAAATCTCTTTGCTTCACCGGGCTATCCAGCACTTGCATAGCTCGGCCAAATACAATGTATATTTTGGTGAAGGGCGGGACAGCTACGACGTAGCCGGCCGCGTCGTACATGAAAGCATTTTCAACCTGAATGACGGGCGCTACCGCTGTCCAAGTACACAGCAAGGATACAGCCCGTTCTCCACCTGGACTCGCGGCCTTGCCTGGATCCTTACGGGCTTTACGGAACAGTTGGAATTCATTGACACCATCCCTGCTACTTCGCTTGGTACCTGGGGGCCCAAAGAAGAGTTGGCTGCGATGCTCGTCCGTACTGCACGCGCAACCGCTGACTTCTACATTGAGCAGACCCCAACATGTGGCATTCCTTATTGGGATACCGGTGCACCAGGCCTGGCATTAATGGATGATTACCTCAACAAACCGGCTGACCCATACGGCGCCAAAGAACCTGTAGACAGTTCTGCTGCTGCCATTGCCGCCCAGGGCTTCATCCGCCTCGGGCGCTATTTAAAAGTAGAAGACCCAGAGGCCGGCGAACGGTATGTAAAAACCGGGCTCAAAATGATGGACTCTCTTCTTAGCACACCTTACTTGAGCGACGATCCGGAGCACCAGGGCCTGTTGCTGCACGCAATTTACCACCAGCCCAACGGATGGGACCATACGCCGGCCGGTGCTGCCATTCCGTATGGCGAGTCGTGCATGTGGGGCGATTACCACCTGCGCGAAGCCGCCCTCTATGTACAACGCATTGCGAAGGATGAGCCTTATTACACCTTCTTCGCCTAAAGCTTCCAAGGTGCGCCGCAACAAGTGCGGCGCACCCTCTCTACTCACGCTGTTTGTCAACAATGCGCTCCCGCCTCTGCATCCACACAATAACCACCAAGCCCTGGCAAATAGAGAAAGCGCTGACTGCATACCAGGACGCTGGCGTTAAAGGCATATCTGTCTGGCGGGATGCAACAACGGGTCGTACGCCGACTGTCTTACGTCGGCAGATTGCAGACCATGGCCTTCAAACAGTGTCGTATGTGCGGGGTGGATTCTTTCCTTCAACGTCTGCCCAAAAGCGGCAGCAAGCAATTGAGGAAAACAAGCGCATCATTGACGAAGCAGCGGCGCTAGGCGCCCCCCTGGTGGTCATGGTCTGCGGTGCTGATCCTGAGCAATCACTACAAGCGTCGGTTGCGCAAATTGAAGAAGGCATGACCCGGCTCCTGCCCCATGCAGCCGCAGCGGGTGTAAAATTGGGTATCGAGCCATTACATCCACAATATGCTGACACACGCTCTGCCATTGTAACGCTGGGCCAGGCCAACCAAATGGCGGCGCGATTAAACCACCCGGCGGCCGGCGTTGTGCTTGACGTTTATCACGTTTGGTGGGACCCTGATCTTGATCACGAAATTGAGCGCTGCGTGGCTGCTGACAACCTTTTTGCTTTTCATGTATGCGATTGGCGCGTTCCAACCCGCGATGCCTTGAACGACCGCGCATTGATGGGCGCCGGCTGTATTGACATCAAACGCATCCGACGTAAACTCGACACCCTTGGGTACACCGGGTTTATTGAAGTAGAGATCTTTTCGACAGCTTACTGGGAATTGGACCAGGCTGTGTATCTTTCACAAATTGTTGCTGCCTACGAGCAGCACGTATAACCTCGCCAGTCAAGAGAGCACATGAGCAATGTAAAAATCCACCGGGTCGGTGTCATCATGAACGGTGTTACCGGCCGCATGGGCACCAACCAACACCTTATGCGGTCGATTCACGCCATCAGGCAGAACGGCGGCATTCCGCTGAATGCACAGGAAGTCATCATGCCTGATCCCGTGCTGGTAGGACGCAACCCTGTAAAGCTCGAAAAACGTGCTGCGATGGCCGGCCTGAATAAATGGACGACCAATTTAGATGAAGTACTGAGCGACCCGGACTACACGGTATACTTTGATGCACAATCCACAGACAGACGAGTCATTGATGTTACGCGTGCAATTGATGCAGGCAAACACGTCTATTGCGAGAAGCCGGTTGCGCTCACAACCGCGGACGCGCTACAACTGTACAAACACGCTGAGAAAGCCGGCGTCAAACACGGCGTCGTCCAAGACAAACTCTGGCTCCCTGGTTTGTTGAAACTAAAAATGCTGCGCGATAGTGGCTTCTTTGGCGACATCCTCTCGGTGCGTGGCGAATTTGGATACTGGGTATTTGAAGGAGATATAATCCCCGCCCAGCGCCCTTCCTGGAATTACAGAGCGGAAGATGGCGGCGGTATTATTTTCGATATGCTGTGCCACTGGCGTTATGTGCTGGACAATTTATTCGGGGCTGTAACTTCAGTTTCTTGCCTCGCAAAAACACACATCGCCAGGCGCTGGGATGAGCAGAATCAACCGTACACATGCACAGCTGATGATGCAGCGTATGCAACACTCGAACTGGCCGGCAACGTGACCGCGCACTTTAATTCATCGTGGTGTGTTCGTCCGCGGCGAGATGACCTCTTGAGCATCCAGGTAGACGGCACAAAAGGATCTGCCGTGGCCGGCTTACAGTCGTGCTGGACACAGGCATACGGGGCGACACCGATGCACGTATGGAATCCGGATGAACCAAACATGCACGACTTTTACGCTGGCTGGTCTGAGGTCCCTGCACATGGTGCCTATCAGAACGCGTTCAGGGCGCAGTGGGAGCTCTTCCTGAAGTATGTTGTAGCCGATGCGCCTTACCGTTTTGACTTGCTCGAAGGCGCGAAGGGCGTCCAGCTAGCAGAAATTTCGCTGGCCTCGTCGGACAAGCGCAGTTGGTTGGATGTACCACCGCTGACATAACCCAAACCAGCTTAACAGGCTTTAGCATGGACAAAACAGCGCTCGTAACGGGTGGCACACGCGGCATTGGCCTTGGCATCGCTGAAGCCCTGGCTTCAGCATCCTTTAACCTCATTTTGTGTGGCCGGCGACCAGCGAAAGCTGTTGCACCTACGCTCGCACAACTCGCGCTGCATGATGTATCCGTCGACTATATCCAGGCAGACCTCGGCAGCCCAGAGGCACGCCAGCGTTTGATGTCAACGATGCGCGAGAGATATCCGAAACTCGATGTGCTGGTCAACAACGCCGGCATGGCTCCGCGCGAACGCAACAACATCCTCGAAGCAACGGAAGCCAGCTTTGAAGAAATCATCCGCGTAAATCTGCAGGGCCCTTATTTTCTCACCCAGCAGTGCGCCCGATGGATGATAGAAACGAGGAAAGACACAACTTCCTACCGGCCGTCAATCATCTTCGTTACCTCAATCTCATCAACGGTTGCGTCGATCAGCCGGGGCGAGTATTGTATCTCCAAAGCTGGCTTGAGCATGGCAAACCTTCTATGGGCCACTGCGCTTGCTGAACACGGAATTGACGTCTTTGAAATTCGCCCCGGCCTGATCACAACAGACATGACAGCCGGCGTAAAAGCCAAGTATGACGAGATGATTGGCAACGGCTTACTACTGGAAAGCCGCTGGGGTACGCCAGCAGACATTGGCAAAGCTGTCCGAATGCTTGTGCAAGGCGACTTGCCTTATGCATCCGGGCAGGTATTAACCCTTGATGGTGGACTTACCATGGGCCGGCTTTGATAGGCGCTATTGCGTAGCCAGACGTTTGATTGCGCCTATTACCATTGCATATTGACCATGCCTAAAAAACTTGCAGAATTATCAGCCCGCCTTGATGCCAGGCTTTTCACAGCCTGGAATGTCCTGCTTGTCATCGTTGCTTCCTTCTCCTCTTTTGCAATCCCTTTCTCACTCGCCACAGAAGAGTCAGCTTCGCTATTTCGACGCAGAGAAATAGTGCTGACAACCATCTACCTGATCGACATTTTGATCAGTATGTATCGGCTAAAGAAGCGCGTCTCCGTGGTTCATGTGGAATACAGTGCGATGCGCTCGTTTTTCTTGCGATGGATCTGGCTCGATATTCTTTCCGCCCTACCCTTGACAGCCATGTTCGGCCTGCCATGGTTGCAAATCGTACGGCTGGCTAAAATGGTGAAGGTGATTTATCTGTTGCAGATTTTGCGCCGGACGCAGGCAAACATCGCCAACCTTGTACTCATCGCACAGATGGTCTATTGGATTGCCATTGCCACCCACTGGTTAAGCTGTGGATGGCTTGTGATAAGAGGCTTCGACCACGACCTGGATCTTACAACCAATTATGTAAATGCACTGTACTGGACGTCAATGACCTTGACCACTGTAGGTTTTGGGGATATTACGCCTGTATCCAATACAGAACGGCTTTATGCAATTGCGACCATGTTTTTTGGTTACTCTTTCTTTGGTTACCTGATTGGTAGCTTTGCCAGTATTCTGACAAAGCGCGACCCCATTAAAGAGAAATACAGGCAGAACATGGAAAAGCTTATCAATGCGGCCCGTTATGCGAACCTGCCGCTTGATCTACAACAGCAAATCCATTCGTATTACCAGTACCAGATGACACGCCGGGTAGGATACGATGAAGAGTCGTTCATCAACGACTTGCCGGCCGGCTTGCGGGGTGAAGTATCGCTGCACTTCCGTAAGGAAGTGATAGAAGATGTTGCTATTTTCGAGGATGCTCCGCAAG
>JBCCIM010000190.1 GCA_039111535.1 Bacteroidota bacterium
ACCTAGGTGAGTTATGGGTGGTAGGTCATCATGACAGCGGAAATTAATAAATTTGACTCCTATCTCTAGCTCAGTATTAATCTAAATGGCAGAAAAGGCATAATAAATTGAACGGCCACTCCTTTGTGGCCGCATTGGCAAAGTTTTCAGCCTCAAAATAGGCATCCACTTCTTTCGTGCACCCAAAACGGTCGTTATTTCGCTGCGTCCGGGCTTTCACGAAATCGAAAAGAGAGAAGAACATCCTTTTCCAGTCCAGCAATGCTTCGGACAAGCTACTGAGGAATTGTAACGTTCACCGATACGCGCACATAAGAAAGTAGCAGAAAATGGATACTTTCTATCATGGATAGTCCTCATTTAGCGAATCCCAAATCGTAGCTACCCTCGTTCCTTAGATGTGCAAGCTTAACGTACCAGCATCACTTTTCGTGTAGCAACAAATTGCGCACCTTGCACCCGCAGCATGTACAGGCCGGCCGGCAAATTCTCTTGTATAAAGCGTAGCCGGTATGGCTGATCTGCCAGCATCATCCCCTGATATAGCGTTGCAACGGTACGCCCCTGGATATCGTACACAACAGCTTCTACCACCTGTGATCGGGCAATGGCTATTTCCAATTGCGTTTGCTGCGCAAAAGGGTTGGGATAGAATCCACTAAGCGCATAGCCAACTCCGGGCTGCTCGGCATCTTCTGTAGAAAGCACATTGGATACAAAGCTCAGGTTTTCGTACCACGCCACGATGTTGTCGTCCTGCGATGCGGAAAACACGTCGTCATCGCCATCCCTGTCCAAATCAAACGCAGTAACAGAACGCACCCCCATGGTGCCGCTGGCAATAATGCGTTCTCCGCTAAACAGGGTACCCTCCTGGTTTTCGAACCAAACTACCTTGTTGCCATCGCGTGCGCCGGCGATAACATCCTGATCTCCATCGCTGTCGAGATCCGCTGCATAAACCGAGAAAGCACGGGCCACCTGAAGCGAAATGATGGCCTGGCTCCCAAACGAACCCTGACCATCCAGGTTTTTATACCAGGCTATTTTGTTGTCGCCACTGGACGCAGACAACACGTCCAGGTCACCATCTCCATCCAGGTCTACCACGTGCACAGCGATAGCCAAATCGGCGTCCGTCGAAATGACTTGTTGCGCACCGAAGGTACCCTGCCCGTCGGTATTTTCATACCAGGCTATTTTGTCGTCGAAAGTGGACGCAGAAACGATATCCTGGTCACCATCCCCATCGATATCAGCAGCAACGACATCAGTGGCGCCTTTTGCAGCTTTGGTGACAATCAGCTGCGATCCAAAGGTACCGTTACCGTCATCGTTCTGGTACCAGGCTATTTTGTCGTCTGATGAAGAGGCAGAGAGTACATCCATGTCGCCATCGCCATCCAGGTCGGCTGCGTATACTGCGTACGCGCTGTTGGCATTGGTGGAGATATCGTGTGTAATGTCGAAACTGCCGGCACCATTGAAATTTTCATACCACCGGATGGCATTGTCGCTGCCAGATGCAGAGAGTACATCCTGATCCCCGTCCCCATCTATATCAGCGGCATGCACATCACGCGCGCCCGCAGCACCCAGCGATATGGTGCGCTGCTGGCCAAGTCTGCCATGCACATTGGGATACCAGGCAATTTTGCTGTCATTGTAAGAAGCGGACAAAACGTCTGCATATCCATCACCATCAATATCAGCACCTGCTACAGCGTGGGGGGCCAGCGATTCTGTAGTATTGCCAATAAACCGCGTTACGCCAAAACGTACCAGGCCCTTGCCGGCAAAACTTTCATACCATGCAATTTTATTGTCGAAGGTAGAAGCCACCAGGATATCAACGTCTCCATCGCCGTCTACATTGGCTGCGACAATCGAAACCGGGCCGGCTGAAGCCGTACTCACCAATTGTTGCGGCCCAAAGCTGCCCTGCCCGTTTGTGTTTTCGTACCAGGCTATTTTGGAGTCGTTGACTGAGCCCGAAAGCACGTCCAGATCCCCATCGTCATCCAGGTCTGCGGCATAAACGGCGTGGGCAAAGTCAGCTGAAGCATTGATCACAAGCGCAGCACCAAACGTGCCGAGCCCGTCTGTATTGGGATACCAAACCACGCGGTCGTCAGCAGAAGAAGCGGCTAAAATATCAAAATCGCCGTCACTGTCCAGATCTGCCACGCGCATGTCCCGCACGGCATCTGCATCCTGGGTAATGATTTGTTCGTCACCAAAGACGCCGGCGCCATTTGTGTTTGGATACCACGCGAGCTTGTCATCCTGCTCAGAAGCTGAGACTACGTCCAGATCTCCATCCCCATCAATGTCTTGCGCAATCACCCTGTTTGCCCACAGCGCTGTTGTAGAAATCACCTGCTGCGGGCCAAAAGCACCCTGTCCGTTGGTATGCTCATACCACGCAATTTTGTTGTCATCGCGCGAAGCCGACAACACATCCAGGTCGCCATCTCCATCCAGGTCCGCTGTGTAGACCGATTGCGCCACAAACGCCTCCGTTGAAATCACCTGTTGCGCACCAAAAACGCCGGCGCCCAGGTTTGGGTACCACGCCACCTTGTTGTCATCCCGAGATGCGGATAACACATCCAGGTTGCCATCGTTATCCAGATCTGCAATGTGTAGTGCACTTACTTTGAGCGCATCCAGGGATATTACGCGCTGTACCCCAAAAGTCGCAGCACCATTGGTATTCTCATACCACGCAATTTTATTGTCGAGCAGCGAAGCAGAGAGCACATCCAGATCGCCGTCGTTGTCGATATCCGCGGCATACACCTGCGAAGCGCCTTCAGCCTGGGTACTGATTACAATTTCATTGCTAAACTGCGCAACAACACGCTCGGGAAAACTCCAGCAAGCCAGCAGCAACGCTACATAGACCGAAGCAAACCTGGCACGTGACGTTGTTCTAAAGGGAAGCGAATTCCTATCCATTTACCTGTACTACATGCATAAACAGAAAGGGGGGCCAAAGCTGAGCGAATGGGCGCAAGGACACAGTCCAGTCCTGCTCATCCGTATACATACTCGAAACTTTGCACCTCGCGCCCGGATCTTTTGGGATGATCCCCATAGCGTCTGGGGCGCATCTGATTGGAGCCTGACGGGAGAATTTTATATTATCCATTATTCCACCTAATAAAATCTACACCCACCTTCTAGCCCGTTAATAGCATGTTCAAGGCTTTCCCTCGATTTGCCGCGCTTGCCGTGTTAATACTCCTTGTGGCACAGTGCACGCCCGAAACGCCACATTTATCTGTTAATGAGGGGGATCGCATCTTCCTCGTAGGCAACAATCTGCCGTCTCGGATGATGAATTATGGACACTTTGAGACGGAAATGCATGTGCGGTATCCGGATAGCCTGCTATACATCCGCAATATGGGGGATGGCGGCAATACACCGGGATTTCGTCCGCATTCTGGCCGCGACACGCCCTGGGCCTTTGAAGGTGCTGAAGCATTCCAAACCGAGTTGGCTACCCGGTCTGGCAGCGTCGGACATCTTGAATATCCGGATGAATGGCTTACTCGGCACGAGGCTGATGTTATCCTGGCCTTTTTTGGCTTCAACGAGTCGTTTGAAGGCCCCGCAGGCGTCGAGAACTACAAAGCTGAACTTGATGCTTTTGTCAAACACACCCTTGCCCAGCAATACAATGGCGTCTCGGCACCAAAACTCGTGCTGGTCTCCCCGATTGCGTTTCAGGACATCTCCCATCTGAAAGATGTACCTGATGGCAAAGCAGCAAACGCCAACCTTGCCCTCTATACCGAAGCCATGCGCGATGTGGCATCCGACAACAATGTACCGTTTGTCGATGCGTTCAAACCCTCCAGCAAGTGGTTCAAGGGTACAAAAGAAGCCCTGACCATTGATGGCTCACAGCTCAACGACGCCGGCTACGCCCGTTTTTCCACGTTCCTCGTCGACACCATTTACGGCAAAACTGCCGCGCCGGCTGAAGGAAACCGCGACCAGGTCTTGGAAGCTGTGCTCGAAAAGAACTGGTTCTGGCACAACGATTTCAAAATCCCGAACGGCGTACACGTATTTGGCCGGCGCTACAACCCGTTTGGCCCTGACAACTACCCATACGAGCTGACCAAAATCCGCGAAATGACGGCTGCGCGCGATACCGCCATCTGGCATGCAGCGCAAGGGAAAACATTCGACCTTGCTGCTGCTGACGCACAAACTTCAATATTGCCGCCGGTAGAGACCAACTATGCGCCAAGCGAGAAAAACGGGGACCCAACCTATCTCTATGGAGACGATGCCCTCGCCAAGCTAACCATGGCGCCTGGATACAAAATTGAGCTATTTGCTTCTGAACGCGAATTTGAGGACCTCGCAAACCCTGTGCAGCTGTCGTTTGACAACCAGGGCCGGCTCTGGGTGGCAACCATGCCGACCTATCCACACTGGAAACCCGGCGATCCTAAACCCAACGACAAAATCATCATTCTCGAAGACACCGATGGTGATTTCAAAGCGGACAAACAGACGACTTTTGCAGATGGCCTCCACATCCCGGTAGGCATCGAGTTTGCCCCTGAAGGCGTCTACGTTTCACAGGGCACCAACCTTGTTCTGCTTTCAGACACCGATGGCGACGACCGGGCAGACAAATCGGAGATCATCCTCAGCGGCTTCGATGACCACGATACGCACCACGTGATCAGCGCTTTTGCAGCTGATCCTTCGGGCGCCATGTACATGGGAGAAGGCGTATTTCTGCACACCAACGTGGAAACCTCTTACGGCCCCGTTCGGGCAACGAATGGCGGATTTATCCGCTACGCGCCACAACGGCACCACCTCGAACGGACAGCCCAGTTGGCGATCCCCAATCCCTGGGGCATCGCGTTCGACCGGTGGGGACAGAATTTCTTTGCAGAGACCTCTGGCCCAGATGTGCGCTGGATGCTCCCCGGTTCTATCGAGCCCCGCTACGGCAATGCCACACATAAATCGGTCAACCTGATCGAAGACGCCCATCGGGTTCGTCCGACGTCAGGCCTTGAGTTTGTGTCGAGCCGGCACTTCCCTGATGAAGTTCAGGGCGACATGATCATCAACAACACCATTGGCTTCCTCGGCACCAAATTCCACAAAATGGTGGATGATGGCACGGGCTACAGAAGCACACACAGCCTTGACCTGGTGGTTTCTGATGACAAAAACTTCCGGCCGGTAGACATGGAGTTTGCGCCAGACGGCTCGTTGTATCTGGTTGACTGGCACAACGTGCTAATCGGCCACATGCAGCACAATGCGCGGGATCCGTTCCGCGATCATGTCCATGGGCGGATTTACAGAATTACCTACCCATCGCGCCCGCTAGTTGAGCCGGCGAAAGTTGTTGATGCCACCATCGAAGAACTGCTCGAAAACCTGAAACTGCCAGAATTCAGGACGCGGTACCGGACCCGGCGTGAATTGCGGGCCAGAAATCCCGAAGAAGTCCTGGCCAGCCTTGCGACCTGGGTTGAAAACCTGGATACCAACGACCCGGGCTATGAACACCAGCTTCTGGAAGCCCTCTGGGTTACCTGGGGACTCAACGAAGTTGACAGCAGCTTGCTCACCAACCTCATGCAAGCAGAAGACTTCCGGGCACGCGCGGCTGCTACCCGGGTGTTGCGCTATGCAGGACATCAGGTGGATAACCAGGCAGACTTGCTCATGCAAGCGGCCCAGGACGAACACGGACGCGTACGGCTCGAAGCCATTGCGGCAGCTTCCTGGTTAGATAAAGAAACGGGACTGGCCATTGTAGAAGCAGCGGCCACGGCCCCCGCGACGGGAGACGCTGCAACCATGGCTGAATCAGATCGGCTGGATGACTGGATTGTCAATGCACATGAAACGGCGCTGGCACACCTGAATGATCAGTCGGTTGTTGAGCGGCAAAACGACATGATCGAAACCCGGCTTGAAGGAGAAGAACGCGACATGTTCATTGCCGGCATGAAGATTTACGAGCGCGATGGCTACTGCGGCACCTGCCATCAATCCGGCGGCGAAGGCCTTTCAGCTTCGCAGTTCCCACCGCTTGCGCAAAGTCCGTGGGTTACCGGCAGCGAAGAGCTGCTTATCAAAGTCTCGCTAAATGGTTTACAGGGCCCACTCGAGTTGATGGGTAAAACCTACAGCGGCCAGGTGCCCATGACGCCTTTTGGCGGCATGCTTAACGACGAAGAAATGGCTGCGGTGCTCACGTACGTGCGCAATGCTTTCGGTAATGAGGCATCTGTCATCACACCCGAAAAGGTAGCGCAAGTACGGGCTGCTACAGCGGACAAGAAAGGCTACTATACGCCGGCCGAGCTACTCGAGCAGCACCCGATTGGGGAATAAGGTTGAAGGAATGTAGTGCACCCCGAAAGTGAGACACAAGATGTCGCCATCTTCCTTTCCCCGTCATCCTTCGCGCGGCTCAGGATGACGTAAGGGAAGTGTTGCGGTAGTCCTCTCGCTGCTGCCTCGCCAGATTCTTCGCTGGGCCCAGGATGACGTTGAGAAGAAGCCTCCAATATTCTATACTCGGCATTCCCCTCGGAACCTCCAGGATCGTGGGGTTAATAAGAGTCTGCGTACATTAAAATCTACTAGAAGGGAAAGAGAAGCATGATTCAGGAGCAGATTCTGTCCGGCATTAAAGATGCCATGCGGGCAAGAGATAAAGTCAGACTAGAGGTCCTTCGGGGCGTCAAAACAGCCTTTGTAAACGAACTGGTAGCTTCCAAGCGTACCCCACAGGATATGCTAAAAGACGAAGAAGCGACCACAGTGCTCACGCGCCTTGCCAAGCAGCGGCGTGAGTCTATTACCCAGTTCACCAAAGGCGATCGGCCTGAGCTGGCAGAAAAAGAGACTGTCGAACTTGCGATCCTGGAAGAATTCCTGCCTGAGCAGATGTCAGCCGAAGACATCCGAAAGGTAGTTGAGGAGAAGAAAGCAGCGCTGGGTGTGACAGATAAGTCACAGATGGGCCGGCTGATGGGCATGCTGATGAAAGAGCTCAAAGGCAAGGCGGACGGCAACATGGTCCGCCAGGCTGTTGAGGCTTCGCTGGAATAGGCCGGCTAAACAAAACTGCCCGAAGGCTCAACAAAATTGCCCGAAGGCATGGCAAAGGTGCACAGCGGCAGCGGTGTCTTCCTGTCTTCCGAGAGCACCGCTGCACACCTCGCCATATGTCGGGGTGCATGCATACTGCACCTCGGGGATAGATTCATGTAAATCTATCGGGCCGTCAAAATAATAGAACCGGACTATTTTTGCACAGCGCAAATGGCCGATTGGGGCAAAAGATTAGGGCACTAATTTCGGCACAAAAACAGGTGCAACGAATTGGGCGTTTGTGTGTCAATGCCCCTCATCTGTTAAATTGCAATTATTCACCAATTGCTTAAATATGGCCCCAGCGTCCAGCATAAAAAACCGCGATCGATTCTGGCAAGCTGCCGGCATTGGGTGCTTTGTTGCGGTCTTTCTGCTGCTCTTTCGCCCGTTTGGCCTGGAGCATGGCGGATGGCGCGATCCAGTCTTCTGGTTTATTCTTGGTTTTGCCCCCTTTAATGCTGCGCTGGTCCTCAGCATAGACGTGTTGCTCCGTCGAGCCATCAAACAATGGCCAAGCCTTTCAAAACTCCAGATACGGCTTGCCATTACACTAAGCATTATCATCCTGAGCAACGCCCTTTACCACACAGTGGCGCAGCAGTATTTCGACTGGCAAGAATTCCTTTCTCTATTGTGGCAGGTGGCACTCATTGCGCTCTTTCCAACACTCTTCATATTGGTTTACTACCGTAAACGTGATCAGGCCCCCGCACCTGCATCTAACCAGCTATTGACCTTCCACGATGACAGCAACAGGGAAACCCTCACCGTGCCCTTAAATACGTTGCTCTATGTTACTGCAGAGCGCAATTACGTGCTCATCTATACAACCAGCAATGAACAACCCCTCCTGCTCCGCACCTCACTCAAGACCCTTGCCGGCCAATTAACCAACACACCCGTTATCCGCTGTCACCGCTCCTTCCTGGTGAACACGCAACAGATACTGCATAGAAAAAAACTGGCCCGCAGTATGGACCTGTCACTCAGGCACACGTCGGAAACGGTGCCTGTCTCTGCATCGTACATGCCGGCTATCGAACAAGCCCTCAATCTGGCTTAGCCACTGTTGCGAACTGGCATAGCCACGCTTGCGAATTAAGAGCTGAATTTAATGCCGATTTTCGAGTGCCGAATGCAGAGTTATGTATTTAAGTGTTAACAGCCAGCCAGACGTTTTCCTCAGATATTCTTTGCGAAAAAGGGGAAATGCGCATGTACCGCGGTAGCTTAAGACGGGAGTACAAAAATACGAAAGCACAAAAAAAATTGGCGGGCGTTTAGAACCTTAATCCGCATGATTGATGCACTTGTAGAAGATCCAGGAAGCCGTTGAGCGAGGAGGTTTGTAATTCAACAATCTGCAATTCATCCCGCGGAACTGCATTTCATCCCAAAACGCCTTTTTTAGTGCAACCAGTAGGGTTTGAGGCCATATCGAGAGGACATCATGTTACTTCAACCAGTCCTTTACGATGATGTCGATATCTCAGATAATCCTTGCCACCCATATCACAGCCGGCGTAATTAGCCTTGTTTTATTCTGGGCGCCCCTTCTCACAACCAAAGGCCGAACCCTGCACATACGCTTTGGGCGTGCCTATACCTACACCATGTACATCGTGGTGATTTCAGCACTCATCCTCAGCGTTGTGCGCTTTTCAATCGGGGGATACCAGGCCGGCCTGGCACTGTTCTTCCTGGGCATCCTTACAGCCATCCCCCTGCTGAGCGGCATACAGGTACTAAAAGCCAAAAAGTCGAATACAGCCTTCCGCAAACTGCAGTTGGCATTGGCCATCACCTTGCTCATCACAAGCCTTGGTATGTTTGCAGGATGGTGGTACCTCAACAGCGGCTTGCTGCTGGGATTTGGCTTCCTTGGGCTGTTTGCTGGAGGCGCGGATGTAAGGCAGTTTCTACGATCCACCAAAACGAACTGGTTACGCGAACACTACCAGGGCATGCTCTTTAGTGGCGCTGCTGCCTACACCGCCTTCTTTGCCTTTGGCGGCAACACCCTGCTCTCGCACGTGTTGACGGGCTGGCTGGCCATTATCCCATGGTTGCTACCCACCTTGCTGACAATGGCCCTTATGCCGCTCGTCCACAAACGATTCAAACAGGTCAAGCGAGCCGAGCAACCTAAAGCCGCGTGATTTCGACAAAGAAGGCGCCATACGTATCACCGGCGGCACTTGTCAGCCAGGATTGTAATTGTGTGGGGCCGGCCGGCAGTTCTACTTCAAAAACAGCCCCCGCATCTTCGGGAGACAATGCCATGGTTGCTTCCTGTTCGCCGACTGTAATGCGAGCCTGCGTAGCCTCCATGGCGCTGTCTTCTGCTTTGGGCCATCGGTACAGGCCAATCTGGTAGGTGCCGGCCTGCTCTACGTCCAGGGCCCAAAAGCCATTGCTCGCAAGGCCAGCCGTCACATGGCGCTGGTGCCACGGCACCGCCTCATTGTTTGAGTGCCAGTCATGGCTCATCAAGGCAACAGGATTTTCTACACGGCTCCCTATCGTTATCCGCACATAATCGTCAAACACCGGTGACAGGTCGGTCCACCATGCTTCATAAGCTGCCTGAAGTTCAGCAACAACGGCTTCGTTGGCAGCTGCCACATCGTTTTCCTGACCGGGATCAGCTTTGATGTCATACAATTCATGCTGATTGACCAGGCGCCACCGGTCGGTCATAACCGATGATTTACGCCATTTTTCGGGATACTCGATGCGCTGTGAATGCACAAGCACGGTGCGGTCACGCAACACTTCGGTATCTCCTTCGATGGCTTGCAGCAACGATGTACCATCGATAGGCGCCGCCCGCGGCTTTTGCAAGTCCAGGGCTTCTACCAGGGTTGGAAGTACGTCGATGTGTGCGGCCAACTGGTCCACATCGCGTCCGTCATCAAGCCCTTTCGCGGGCCAGTATACGTAGAATGGCACCCTGTGCCCCCCATCATATTCAGAAGCTTTTGTACCGCGCATGCCAGCATTATATCCTTGCCATGTTGCAGCTTCATCCCGCGAGACACCGGCAGCGGTCCCGTTATCTACCATATAAATCAACAAGGTATTTTCGGCCAGATCTAGCGCTTCGAGTTGCGCCCGCAGCCGGCCGAGGTTGTCGTCGATATTCGTAATCATGCCGTAAAAGGCATCCATCGGTGCCGGCACGCCCTGATCGGTATATGGCGCGGAATACTTCTCATCTACCAAAAACGGACCGTGGGGTGCATTGGTCGACAAGTACAGGAAAAAAGGCTTGTCCTGATTGTTTTCGATAAACGCAGCAGCTTCGTTGAACCAGATATCTGTGCAATAGCCCTCAAAGGCTTCCGGAATATCGCCACGCCAATACGTATCGTCGAAGTAATCGTTACCCCAGTAGTCGGGCCCCTGGCCTACGCCGCCGCCTTTATGCCAGACCACTTCCTGAAATCCCTGGTCTTGCGGCCGGAGTGGGTAGTTGTCTCCCAGATGCCATTTGCCAACCATTCCCGTGTGGTATCCATTGGTTTGAAAGATTTCGGCAATGGTTTGCTCGCCCGGTGCCATCAGTGAGCGGCCCATGATGGTATGCCATACACCGGTGCGCGTTGAATACCGGCCAGTCATCAACGCAGCCCGCGTGGGTGAACAGGTAGGGTCCACGTGGAAATTTGTGAGCCGAACACTCTCGCTCCATAATTTGTCGAGATTAGGCGTTTGAATCATCGTATTGCCATGCGCCCCAACATCGCCATATCCCTGGTCATCTGTAATAATCAGAATAACATTCGGTGGTTTGACCTCTTCGGATGCCGGCTGGCAATGCAAGTTTGCAAAACCGAGACAAATAAGCAGAAAGCAACACGTGCGGCTGGTCCAGGGTGTGTTCATCGGTGCGGGGGGATGGTGGTAAAACTGAAGTAAAACAAGCAATTCAGTGTCAATATGCTGATTTCAGACATTCCCATCAATAAATGTTTACGATTAATCGAAGCAACCCGTATTTTGCCCTCGTTCGTGCTACCAATCAATTGCTCCCAGGCACCATGCGCTTCCTTTCATGCTGCTTCCTGTGTTTCACACTGTTACTCAATGTCCATGCACAGCCCAGCGATTTTGGACTAGAAGATGGAGATCGCGTGGTATTTATCGGTGACGGACTCTTTGAAAACGACCTCGACCACGGCGCCTTTGAATACGCGCTTACCACTACGTGGCCAAATCGGCGGGTAACATTTAGAAACCTGGGATGGTCGGGCGATACGCCGGCCGGCATCTCACGCGACCATTTCACGAATCCGCCGACACCTTACGAACACCTGATCGAGCAAATCAAAAGCACCAATGCGACGGTTGCCTTTGTAGGCTATGGCGCGCATTTGGCTTTTGAGTCCGACGCGGCCCTTGATCAGTTCAATACTGAGCTCGCTTCATTGCTGGATACGCTAGATGCATTGCCAGCGCGTGTAGTCCTCCTGACACCGGCCCCACAAGAAGCCGAAAGGTCGCCGGCTCCAAGCGTAGATCAGTACAATGCACAACTCGCACGCGTAGCCGCGGCTATCGAGTCCGTTGCTACAGCGCGTAATTATACCTTTGTAGACCTCTTCAAGGCCCTATTGCCCCAGGCAGACGACCCATCTGTACACATTTCCCAAAACGGCATACATCTTAATGCTTTGGGGTATCATCTGGCGGGACGTGCCCTGCAAGCACAACTTACGGGCACACCTGAGACCCCCTTGCTCTCTGTGAACCTGGATGATGGCGGGCACACCACTGCTATAACCGGGGTTCAGGCATCAAAAAAAGAGGTATCGTTTACCGTGGCCCTCTCAACCCTGCCGGCACTCAATCCTGCTACAGAAGGGATGCAGCCGCTCCAGATTACAGGACTCCGCCGCGGCCGCTACAGCGTCTGGGTCAACAACAACAAAGCGGGTTCTGCTACCGCGGCTGAACTTGCTAACGCAATACCCATTGCTACACCACTCGGCAAACAGGCAACGGAACTCCAGGCACTTATTGTCAAAAAGAACCGAACCTACTTCCACCAATATCGCCCGCAAAACGAAACGTACCTGGTAGGATTCAGGGAATACGAACAGGGACAAAATGCGCGGGAGCTGCAGTTGCTCGATCCGTTGATTGGAGAAGTTGAGAACGAAATAGGCCGGCTGCGTATCCCGCAAGAGGTGTCCATTCGGGTGGTTGCAGATTAGGTAACATGGCGGTTGTATCAGGTCATAAAACTTCATGAGATATGGCGCAGTTATTTGAGCCCCGAATCTCTTACGCAGCACCAACAGACCCCCGTTGGAAACGCGCCATCATCCGACTGATTGAACGCCTGACGGGTCAGCCCCGACTGGAAAAAATGTATCGTGCCCTCAGGCTGGATGATAGTTTTGCGCCTGAGTCTTTTTGGCAAGATTCCCTTAACGTCCTTTCCGTATCGCTCGACTACGCCCCAGACGCTTTCAGTCAAATCCCTAAAGAAGGCCCCCTTGTTGTCATTGCCAACCATCCTTTTGGCGTCCTCGACGGCCTGACCATTTGCCACCTTGCTTCGCGCATGCGCGCCAACTTCCAGATCCTCACCAACAGCG
>JBCCIM010000191.1 GCA_039111535.1 Bacteroidota bacterium
TACGTTCATTTCTTTTGCTCGCCCAAAAGAAACGAACCAAAGAAAAGGGCACCACCAAATAAAAACGCACTTTTATCGCCATACGCTCAAGGCCTCCTGAATTTTATTCAGGAAAACGCTTCGATAAAAGTCCCTCGCACATCGCCGCGCATTTGGTGGACGTCCAGCACACTAAATTGCTAATAACGAACTGAACTTTGACAGCTACTATTTTTTCTGAACACCCTTGATACCGAACAAGGGATTTTGAATGTCGAAGGGGTTGCGGTGCTGTGAAAGGGGAGGCGTTCCTCGGGCACTTCACACCGTCATGCTGAGCCTTGCGAAGAATCTGGGCAGACTGAGATACTAAGGTCTAACATGCTTGTGATGGAGGGGAGGGAGACTGTGGCGAAAGCTGCATACCAACTGAATCTTCGCATTCCATTAAGACCAACGAAGTAAAAACCGACCCTCTAAGCATTACCTCTCACTCCTCACTCCTCACAAAAAAAGCCGCGCCCGGGTAACCCCGAACACGGCTTTTGTGCTTACAGAAAGGTCTGCTTGTCCTACAGGAGGGAGAGTACAACCTGAGGAGCAAGGTTTGCCTGAGATATGGCAGCTACACCGGTCTGCTGCAGGATCTGCAGTTTCACGATTTCGATCTGCTCTTTTGCGAAGTCGGCGTCTGAGATCCGGCTCCGGGCGGCTTCCTGATTGATCATGTTGATGTTCAGGTTCTCAGCTTTGAACGTAAGGGCGGCCTGGTTGTCACCAAGGCTGGCCAGCGTAGACGCGATGGTCTCGATAGCTGTGTCGATGTTGCCCAGTGTTGTGTTGGCTGAGTTGGCTGAAGATACGCTTACAGCCGCTGAGCCTACGCTCAATGCGCCAGTTGAAAGTGCACCAACAGTTACAGAGAATGTATCTGAATCTGCAGATCCAACCTGGAAGCTGAATGCGCCTGTGGTGAATACAGATACGCCGTTAAACGTAGAGCTGCTCACGATTGAGTTGATCTCTGTAGACAGGGCGTTCAGCTGGTTGTCGATCAAACGACGCTCAAAGCTACCCAGTGTGTCATTGGCACCCTGGATTACTTTTTCTTTCATCGTCATCAGGATTTCCTGAATCGTTGTCAGGCTGCCTTCTGCGATACCCAGCATAGCTTTGGCGTCGCCGATGTTGGCAAGTGCCTGAGCCTGTCCACGAACCCGAGATTCGAGTTTCATAGAGATTGAGAATCCAGCTGAATCATCTTCCGCAGCGTTGATGCGAGAACCAGTTGCAAGACGCAACTGACGCGTGCCGAGCTCTGAGTTTGATTTCTGCAGTTCAAAAAGAGACTGCATGGACTGGATGTTGGTGTTTACACGTGTCAAATCTCCAAATGCCATGATTCTTCCTCCGAATATTTAGGCTTGGTAGATGAATTTGCACAACGGGACTGGTGCGAACAATCCTGATGGCAATGGCGATCAGCTCGCCGGCAAGTAATGCGATCGGTTCGCATGCCTTGTGGGACAGGTATCGATCAGTAGTCCATACTTTCGTTTATGGCTTCTCTAAGGCCGTAATCGAACTATACAATGTGTCGAACATGGAATGACCTTCGGGTAACATTTTCCTAAACTGCTAGCGATTAGGAAATTGTGGGTGCTCTGGTCAAACGGCCTGTGATTCAAAAGCACTTGCTTTTCAAAACAATGGGCTGAAATACAGATTACCAGTGGTCAGTCTATGTGTGCGGTGTCAGGCTTTGTCAACAGCTGCTTAAGCGACCCGGAGGGTCATTCAGAAACGTGAGTTGTGGGACCTGGTCAACGCGGTGACTGTGTATTGGTATGGGTTTACAGGGATGGTAGATACCTGTGTGGTGTTGCCTGAAACTGTAAAAGGGTGCACATTTACTGGAATTCGTGGTTGCATCAGCCAAAGCTTTGCTCACTATGAATGGGTGGTAGAATGTGCCGACCATCTACAGGTCAAGCGTGGGTTTTGGGTCCGGGTGACAACTCCTATCCGCGGCCGGCTTTTTACAGATCGGTTATCGCGTCGACTCTGATCGCAGGAATTATCTGCCCTGGACTCTATATCGTCGGATGGGATGACGACTAAAGGCAGTGCTTAAAAAATTGATTGGTTTTTTTGGAATCGCCGAATTTGGGGAGTGTTGAATGCCGAGTGAAAGTGGCCTTCAAAATTCGGAATTCTTTTTCGATCTCTATTTGATTGGGTATCCGCGGGGATGGCTGGTGACTTCGCCGGGCAGCATGAGGAAGGGGCTGCGAAGTACGCAACGCCGCGTGGACACACCCCGCTCACGACTGCATCCTGACCGCTCCTCTCGAGAGAGGCGGTTGCCTGGACTTGATAGTTGGCAATAGAGGAATCATTCCATAGCCATACAAAGGACTTATGGATTCAAGTTCAGGGCGCCGGATTCTGTCAGTTTGCGGGCTTCCTCGATTTCGCCTTCGCGGATGCAGAGGGCGACCAGGCGCCGGCGGAGGAGTTCGTTGCGGGGTTGCTTGGCATAAACCCGGCGGTAAATGGGCAGGGCTTTGCCCGACCAGCCCTGCTGCACCAGCGTTTGCAACAACGCATCTGTAAATTCGAGTGTGTTGCTGCCGGCCAAAAGCGCTGCGGCTTCTGCTGCATCGTCGGGCTGACGCCGGTAAAGGGCCAGCCTGAACCAGTCTTCCTGCAAGCCGGTTGGCATTGTTTTGACACCTTTGGGGTACGCAATGCGCAAGTGTTTGTCCACTTCATCCCACGCTTTCAACCGCCACTGGCACGATGCCGCGCAACGGTGGATTTCTTTTTTCGACAGACCATGATCCCAACCCGCGGTCCGGCTTGATACTTTGGTGCCCATGAGATACGCATAAGCCGCTTCGTATTTGTGTCGTGCCATCATCACTTCAATTTTGATGCAATGGGCTATCCACTGATTGGGGAAAATAGCCAGCGACTGATCAGCCAGTTTTATGGCTTGCTCACTTTTGCCGGCTTGCCACATCGATACGGCAAGTCCCGTCTTCAACTCTGCTTTCTCAGCATCAGCCATGTTGCTGCCGGTGTTCAGAATCATGCGCAAGGAGCGCGCACGGGGATCTGCCATCTTTTGTTGCAAAGCGGTCAGCGGCGTTGCCGGCTGTTTAGACTTTTTTGGTGCTGTGCCCGGCGGTACTACAGGGATTTTGTAGTTTGCCAGAAAGGAATGCTGGGGCTCAAGAGAAAGAGAGTTGATCATGACGGTATGTGCTATCAATAGGGCCGGAGAATCCCGGGCATAAAGCCAGGTTGACGTGCTACAAAAAACCTAGATGAAATTCAGTAACGTGGTTTCCTGGAGAACTGTGGCTGTGAGCTGCAACGATGTTTGCAAATTTGTTTGTGCGCGCTGGAAGTCGAGTAATGCAGCTGCAAGATCAACTTCTTCTACATCCGAGCGCTGACGGGCAACAGCAATCGACGCCTCAGCCAACTGGCTTTCAGAAAGGTCGAGGCGGTTTACCACACTGCCTACTTCTGATCCCAGGTTAATAAAGTGGTCGCGGCTGGCTTCAATACGATCGATACCCGTTTTCATGGCATCAAGGTCATTGGCGCGCAAGGCATCAATCATGTTCTGGATGCTTTCAGTTGCTGTAAAGTCAGCTGCGCCGTCTCTGTCCTGGTCGACGCTAATGGCACGTGTGCCGTCGATATTGATATCAAGGTTAGCGTCCGGGCCGATCTGACGTTCCACCGCATCGCCATTGCCATAATACACCACATTTGCGGCGTCACTTGCCGGATCTGCAGCGTCGAAGTCAAAAGGTTTTACACCGGTACGAGTACCAGAGTAGAGGTATTCTTCGCCGGCTTTTGAGTTTAGCAGCTCAACAACGTTCTCCATAAGCCCTTCCAGTGCCGTTGCAATTTCATCGCGTTCAGATTCGGTAAGCGTTGAGTTGGTGGAGCGGACACCCAGGTCATAGGCTTCAGCAAACACATCGGTAACGAGGTCGAGGTTCTCCTGCGTATGATCGAGCCAGGCGCGCGCATCGGTAATTGCCCGGTTGTATTGCTCATAGCGCTGTTCGAGTACTTCCAGTTGACGGGCTTTCTGGAACGAGCTTGCGTCATCCGAAGGGCGGTTTACGCGTCGGCCGGTGCTCAGGCGCTCCTGGGTCTGCGCAAGCTCCCGCAATTTCGGATTCAGGCTATCTGTAATAGAAGCCTGAGACAGGCTTGTTGCGCGTGAAAGAGGAGTAGAGTCCATGATGATTTCTTGTTTTGGTCAGGCGCAAACAGGCCTGCAGGAATTGCGATTGATAAGATGCCGTCAGGTGGCCAGTTTAGAGAGCCCGCAGGGTAGACGGCCAATAAGGTCGAGCAGCCAATAAGGCCACAGCCGGTTAGATTGACAGTAGCGTATCGAACATGCTCTGTGCTGTATTCAGCACGCGGGCAGCTGCGGCAAAGGACTGTTGGAACTGGATGAGGTTGGTTAATTCCTCATTCACTGAAACGCCGGACGCCCCGCGCTCGAGTGCATCCAGATAGTTTACAACTGCCTGGTGGCCTTCATACTGCGCATTGGCAGACTCGAGCTGGCTCCCGACATTGCTTACAATCGAGATTGAGAAGTTTTCGAATGTTTGGTCGCTCAGCGTTACTTGCGTAGCGGTGCGCTCACCGAGAATGGCGGCTGCAATGTCGTTGTCGCCCGTAGCTGTTGCATCCGGGTTATCTGAGGCTGCGATGAACCGCGCTTCAGAAATATCACCAGAAATGGCGATGGTGCCGGCTGCCGTACCGGTTGGGTCGAAGAAGTTGCGGCCGGTATTGCCATCAAGCCCAAACCCGCCCGCGTGCAGGGTGTTAATGCGGTCAACCAGCGAAGCTGCAAGCGTATCGAGGTTTTGCCGCGTGTCTGCCATCGTCGAGTTGATGGTGCGAAGCAGGGCGCCGATGCGTCCATCATCCCCTGCTGGCGCATTGTAGCTGAGGCCAGAAGTTTCGTACGTGAGGGTTGGCGGATTGCCAAGCGTGTCGAGTGTGAGGGGCTCAAAGTCGCGCCCTTGCACAACGGTTACGCTGTTTACGGTGATGTGGTATGTTTCCAGTTCGGTCACTTCCACATTGATCGGCGCCAGTTCCGAAAGGTCGGAAACAAGCCGTGCCCGCTCATCTTCTGCGATGAGGTCTGGCGCATTGTTGGCCCGGGCAGCCTGGATACCCACATTGAGTTCAGCAACGCGTTGTAGCTTGGTATTGAATTCTGTAACTGCAGCGTCAAGGTCATCAACGATCTGTGCATTCAGGCGGTCGAGATCACCTCCAACACGGTTTAACGTGCCGGCAAGGGCATTCCCACGTGCAAGCAGGGTTTGCCGGACACCGATATCTTCAGGATTACTGGCCAGGTCGCTCCACGCGTTCCAGAATCGATTCAGCACATCGGACAGCGAACCGTCTACGTTGACGGGCAAGAGGTTTTCTACCGCAGAAAGCAACCGGGATTCTTCATCAGCTGCACCGAGGCCGGCCCGGGCTTCCCATGCGGAAGAGGCAAGCAGGTGGTCGCGGATGCTGTCAATGCTCTGTACGGAAACGCCCAGGCCAAGGCTTGTATTGTTTGGAACCTGGATCTGGACGCCGTTGCTGGTAATGGCGTCTGACTGTAAGGAAACCCGCCGCCGGCGGTATCCTTCAGTTTGTTCGTTTGCTATGTTTTGCCCAATGGTGTTGATGGCTGCGGTGCTCGCCTCAAACGACCGTCGGGTCAGTTCAATGAGTTGATTGATGCTCATGATGCCGTTGTAAGTTTAGATTCAGGAGGTGCAGATCAACCAACTTTGTTGATCATCATGCGACGGTTGGAAGACAGTTTTTTGTTGCCCGTTGCGGTATAGATTTGGACCGGCGGGGGCGAAGTTGCGCCGTGAATGGCTTCAATTAACGACTGGCCCAGGTGCAGGGCATACTGCAGGGAATAGGCAAGCTCTTTACAGCTTTCTTTTACAGATGCTGCGTCTTCAGGCAGTTCAGCCGCCAATTCTGCAAGATGTGCTTTGAGCTCCCGGTCGGGCAACTCGGTAGCAAGGGCAATGACGAGCGACTTCAACTTCTGCTTGTCTTTGCTGAGGTTGAGTAACCGGGCCATTTTGCTGATAATTTGCTCGCGCTGGTTGCGGAGCTTCTGGAGCGAATTGATTTCCTGACTTGTCAGGAGGGTTGTGTCTTCGATGAGTTCGCGATCCTGTTGCCGAAGGGCACTGAGCTGGCGGTCGACGTGCAGTTTGATGCCATTCAGGGCTTTGCGCTCTCCTTGCAAGCCAGTCGCCAACTGTTCGGCGAGGGCCTTGATCGTTGCTCGTTTTTCTTTTTTATCCATGATTCCTGAATTGAATTAGATATTGATGTCCTGCTTTCGGCACGTGCGAGCACAGGGCTGTGCGTCAGCCGGCGTGCACTCATGTTGTCAGCTGGTTACTGTTGTTGCCACTGCTTAAGTACCAGCTCAGAAATGTTGAAGGTGCCGTTGTCTACGAGGTGCTCGCTGAGTACCTCGGTCATTACACGGCGTTGTGTATCGCCATAGGCCTTCATCCAGCCAGGTCCATCGTCTCCTGACAGATTGGATTTGAAAAGCTGCTCCGTCATCACGTTAACAAACTGCTCTACGAGTACCTTTTCGAAGGTTTTTGCAGCTTCTTCCGGAGTTTTTGCCTGGGCCGGGTTGGTATTTTGGGCCGTATAGGAAGCCTGTTGAAGTGCTGAGATGTCCATGTTCAGATAGGTTATAAGATGACGAGTTCGCCTTGCAGTGCGCCGGCGCGATCGATGGCCTGGAAAATGCCAATTACATCCCGGGAGGTTAGCCCCAGGTCATTGAGAGCTGCTGCCAACTGATTGACGTCGGCATTGGGGCCGAGCACGACAGATTTGGTGCCATCTTCCTCAATCGAAGCTGAGCCCGCTGCGCCGGCAACCGTTTCACCCTGTCCAAAAGGATTGGGCTGTGACACAAAAGGGTCGCTCTGTGTGGCAATGACAATGCTACCATAGGTGACCAGTACTTCGTTGATTTTCACGTTTCCGCCAGCGACGATAATACCGGAGCGTTCATTCACCACCACGCGGGCCGGTACATCGATGGCCACTGTCATTTCTTCCAAAGAAGCCATGAGGGCCGGTACACCACCAGCATCAGCCGGTACTGCCAGATCAATGAGGCCGGCGTGTGTTACCGTTGCGGCATCAGCATAGGTGTTGTTGATGGCTTCGGCCACGCGGGTTACGTTGGTGAAGTCGGGCTCGTTCATCACCAGATTCAGGTTGGCTGCATTGGTCAGGTCGATTGGAATCGCCTGTGTCACAACTGCGCCATTTGGGATACGTCCGGTATTGGTATGGTTGATCTGAACCGATGTCCCATGACTCGATGCCAGAATGGCGCCTGTAGAAATGGGACCCTGCGCCATGGCGTAAACGGCACCTGTTGACGGGTCGACAAGCGGAGATTGTATCAGCACACCGCCTGAGAGTGAACGTGCATCTCCCAGCGCAGAAACGGTTACGTCGAGGGTGCTTCCATTGCTACTGAATGCGTCTATGCTGGCCGTAATAATCACGGCTGCTGCATTTCGAGAAGTCAGCAACTGGGCGTCCACGGTGATGCCAAACCGTTGCAGCATGTTTGTGATGCTAGAAATGGTATGCGGCGCGCCCCTGCTGCCGCGGGCGCGGTCGCCCGTGCGGTCGAGGCCTACGACGAGGCCGTAACCGGTAAGCTGCATCGGGGCAGCCTGCTCAATGTGAATCAGCTCTTTAAGACGGACAACATCGCCGTCTTGCGCGTAACCCTGGGCAGGCAGTAAGCCAAGTAGCAGTGCTAAAAAGAAATACTTGTAGTTGTACATGCGTGCGATATTTTAATTGGATCCTACTGCGATGGCTGCGCCGACTACAAGCAATGTGGCTACACCGGCGAGTGCGCCAGGGCCCATGAGAGCACGTTTGATGCCCCCTGCTTTTTTGTATTCGATGATGGCGTTTGCCAACTGATAAGAGAGAATGGTGTTGTTGCGGCTCACGTCAAACGGACGCACGGAGCCCTGTACTTTCAGAATGTGTGTTTCGCCATTGACATGCAGCGAGCGCTCTCCTTCGATCAGCAGGTTGCCAGCCAGGGAATCAACGCCGACCACCAGGGCCGTCATGGTACCTTGTAGCAAGTCGCGCTGAACGGATTCGTTTTCTTTCTGCGCCTGGTTGTTGAAGGTGGCGTTGACGCCAAAGCTGCCGCTTATATTTTCGGCACCGTTCACGTTACCTGCTCCGCCAAGGTTGGAGCTTGTTGACCGCTCCCAACCGCTTTTCCTTTGGGCCGAGGTACGCTCTGCAAGTTGAATTGTGAGGGCATCGCCAACACGAAAAGCCGTAATGTCTGCATAAAGCGATTGCTGTGCTGCTACGGGCCGTGCGCTAAGCAACACGGCGAGTGCTAACAGGAGCAACGTCATGCCAGTTACCCAGGAAATATTAAAACTTCTAGTCATGGTTATTCGAGCGTTTCGAGCCATACCGCTTTGCCTGGGCCCGTTATGCGGGCGCGGTATGTTTTGTTGGTTGCAGGGGCAAAAAGTTTGATTTCGTCATTGACGAAGCCGGCCTTCCTTGCCTTGCAAGTAAATTCGAGAATGAACTGGTCGCGTTTGTAAGTCATGATGACCGATGCGCCAAGGGCCACATCGAGCGCCGGACGGAGGTCGTCTGCACGCAGTGCGCGGTCTTCAGCAAGATGTTTGCTTGCGAAGATGTCACCGCGTACCGAGAGCGCCTGTAGTTTTGCCGGCGTCATCGGATCGCCACGATACCGTGTGGTCTCCATCCATAAAAATCGAAGGTCGTTTGCTGCCACAGGCGTTTCCTTTTTCAGGGTGCGTGTTGCCACGGCCACAGAATCAAAATGCGCCACGTACAGCATCGCCCATCCCTGTTCTTGCCAGCCCTGTGGTGTTTGCTGGTGTACCTTCACCTGCACATGGGCCCGCGGCAACGCTGTGGATGCCGGGAAATGCAATTGCAAAGGCACTTTAGCGTCAAGCTTTCCGCCGGTCCGCAGCAGGCGGACCTCAAGTCGGTCTGCTGCATCCGGAAACCGGGTGAAAAGCGACTTTTGGGCTGCTTCCAGGATCTGGTCCTGCAGCGTCGGCTCATCCGGAACGAGCAGGGGGGCTGGGGCAAGCAACAAAAGGGTTATGTATATCAGGAAATGCATGGCTGGCAAGCGGCTTGCCCGGCCATCCGTTAACCAGATGACCGGGTGCGCGTCAGACTATCGTTTGATCTGGTTGGCCTGAGACAGCATTTGGTCTGCTGTGGTGACCACTTTGGAATTGACTTCGTAAGCACGCTGTGCCGTGATCAGGTTTACCATTTCCTGCACAACAGCTACGTTTGAGCTTTCAACAAATCCTTGCCGGATGACACCGAGGCCATTTTCGCCGGCTGTGCTGATAATGGGTTCACCGCTGGCGGCTGATTCCATGTAGAGGTTGCCGCCAATGGCTTGCAATCCTGCGGTGTTGTTGAAGCGCGCCAGTTCAATTTGCCCAAGGATTACCGGTTGTGCATCACCTTCGATGTATGCTTCAACCGTACCATCTTGCCCGATGGTAACCCGCGAGGCATCAGGTGGAATAGAAATTTCTGGTTCAAGAGGGAGGCCACCCTGGGTCACGATGGTCCCCTCTGAACTCAGCGTCAACGTACCGTCTCTTGTGAAAGCTACGGTGCCGTCTGGTTTAGCAACCTGCAAAAAGCCTTCGCCATTGATGGCGATGTCGAGCGGATTGCTGGTTTCTGTAAAGCTGCCCTGTAGGAAGTTGCGAACGGTTGCTATGGCCGTTGCACCGTGTCCCATTTGCAGGGTTGCCGGTGCAGCTGCGCCGGAATTCTGTCCTTCACCAGGAGCAGATACGGTTTGGTACAGCAGGTCGTTGAACACGATCGTTGCACGCTTGAAGCCTGTGGTGTTCGCATTTGCAAGGTTGTTTGCAATATTGTCGACGCCTCTCTGCTGGGCCATCATACCCAGTGCGCCGGTTCGAAGTGCTCTTAACATGAGGTTAAATTGGTCTTGAGGTTATAGCATAAGAAGAAGTGCAGTGCAGGAATTGGCGCTAGAACCTTGCGAGTTCACGCGATGCACGTTGCAGGTACATATCAATGGTGCGCATGGCCTTTTGCTGTGATTCAAAAAGCCGCGAGTTTTCAATTAACTCGGTCATGGCAGCCAATGCATTGACGTTGCTCATTTCAACCTGTCCCTGAAGCAGGGAGGGGTCTTCAATGTCAGTCGGGATTTGTCCGTTGGCTACAAAGGAAGCGGTGTCGATACGCTGCAATTGTTCAGGGTTGTCAAACTGTACCACCCGAATGGTACCCATCAGTTGTCCATTGAACAGGAGGTCTCCGTTTTTGCGGATTTCGATGTCTCCTCCTTCAGGAGGGAGGTCGATCTGACCGGAGGCACCTTCGACAACAAGGCCGCCGGCGGTTTGTAGGGCACCGTCTTCGTTCAATAGAAACCGGCCGGCCCGGGTGTACTGTGATTCACCGGTCTCCGGGTTATTCAGTACAAAGAAGCCTTCGCCGTCGATTGCCACGTCGAGCGGATTGCCTGTTGTTTCAAGGCCGCCGGCCCGGTGGTCTGCCCACTGCTGCATCTTGCGCATGCTCACCGGAGCGCCTTCTGCATCAATTTCTTCATTAAGAACTTCCGTAAAGATCCGATCCTGACGGTATCCCACCGTGTTTGCGTTTGCAAGATTATTTGCAATGCGCTCAATGTGCCGCATATTCGCAGCCATTGAGTTATAACTGTTTTCTAGTCGGAGTAGCATGGTAATCTGTAGTTAGGTTGCCACGCCTTCCAACAAAGGACTTGCCAATGCGCAGGCATCATGCCTCAAATCTATGCTGGGTGACCCTTTGTTTCGGGTGCAGGAATAGGCTTTTTATGCTGAATTTGGCCCTTTCAGCCAGTTGAAGGACTGAAATACCCGGGCATGAATGATGGGGGGTAGACTTGAAGGGAGGGATGAGGGCAGCCCTGCCGTGTGGGAATTTATTTTCCAAGGTTCGGGGCAGAAATTGCCCGTACAAAAGACCCGTATCGGAGCGTTTGGGCTGCGTTCTCAAGGTAGGCCAGGCGGCAGGAAATTTGTCTGTGAAAAGAATCTCTTATCATGCTAGCCTAAGTAATTCATGTTGACCACAACGCTTAATCCGCACGTAGCGGCACAGCCAACCATAAAAGATCTCGCGGTTGAAGACGTAACCGTCGTGATGCCATTCTACAACCGCATTAAATTTCTGCAGCATTATATAGCAGAGGGGTTTTGGGATGGCCTCAAGCTCCAGCTTGTATGTGACGGGCCGGCGCAGGCTATGTTATCAGATCTGCATACCCTGGTCGCACCCCATGAGCACATCCACGTCCACAGTTACGAAGTGAACCAGGGACCCGGCTATGCTCGGGCCACTGGTATAGCGCGGGCAGAAACACCCGGCGTTGTGTTTTGTGACGACGACGACTTCATGACGGACGGCGCGGCATTCCTGACGCGTTCGAGTCAGCGACTCAACCTGCATCCGGATGTACTGTTTACTGCAATGCCTGATGTTGCTGCGTTTAATGAGCAGCTTGCGCACCGTATCCAGTACGACCGCCGGCAATTCCACGGCAAAACCGGGCGGGAGCTCCTGACCTTTCTCGTGAAAACCGGCGAGATGCGATTACTTGGACTTGGCTCGGTATTCCGCACAAGCGATATCAATGGGATTTACCCTGAAACGTTTTTCAAGGTGAGCGAAGACTACACCTTTCTCGCCCGACTGTGCGCAAAGTACCCCGATCGCAAAGTGTACGTAGAAGAACGTGGCATGTATATGCGGCTTATCCAGCAAAACTCATTGTCTTCCAAAGCCTCGTATTCGCTCGACAAAATTGTGATGCATCTTGTTTCCATGTTTGTTGGCGCATATTACCTGTTCAAAATGGGCATGCTGCGGACCGCCATCTTTCAGCAGATATTGCGCAACAGGGGAGACGTATTGCTGCAATCGTACAGCAAGGGCAAAGAAGCAGCAGATATGATGGCCGCTTTGCTTGATGGATCCCGAAAGACACAGTTGTCGGGTGAGCAAAAAGCAGCTTTTGATTTTTTGCAGAGCAAGAAGCACCTGTTGCCAGAAGAGTTTCTGTGGCTTGTTGGTTGGCAGCCCCCCCAGGTAGCCAAGCGCACCGATTGGAATAGCATTTGATTTATCGCCCTTAAGGCCGGAAAAGCTACTTATTCATAGGCCATCAAGGAAAAGAACACCCTTAAGTAGGACATTTCATCACTGAGGCATATCATGGATCAGAATCAGTTCCTCGCCAAAGAGGAGATCAAAAAACGTATTCAAGCAGGGCAATTGGACGAAGCTGAAGCATTGCTTGCAGTTTATGAAAAGAAGTTCGGACTCGACGTATTGTACTACCTGCTGACTGCCATCGTGTCATTAGAACGTGATGATACCCAAACGGCTGAACAAAAGCTGTTTTCTGCACAACAACTGGCGCCCGATCAGTTTGAAGTGTTGTATCTACCACTCAAGCGCATACGTATAATCTTCTTTTTTCTCGTAAAGGCTGCCCAGTA
>JBCCIM010000192.1 GCA_039111535.1 Bacteroidota bacterium
GGTTGCATTGGCTGCAACAACAATGGTGCTGTCTGCATAGTCGGGGAGGTCTTCCCGGGCCAGTACCGCGTCATCCGGGATCGGGGCTGGAGCAGCCGGCTGAATCGGATACCGGAAAGTAACCACGCCTTCGGGTGATGCTGGAGTTGTTTCCCAGGCTGTAAGCCAGATGGAATTGTCCTCGTAATAATCCAACACCAGGAATCCCGGATGCGCCGCCGTATATCCCGCGCCTCTGCCAGAGGCTACATAGGAGGCTTTGGTACCGGATCCACTAACAAGAAAGTGCCTTCTGGCTCGATTGGTCCCTTTGGGGAAGTATTGTAAACTCTGGTCATGTGCAGCGGCATAAACCAGTTCTTTTTCTTCAAAAAGCTTGTTCAGTTCAGTTCTGAGTAAGCGGTAAGCCTGGTGGGCCAGGTCTTGTCGGTTGCCGACGTATCGGCGATAGAAAGGCTCCAGCGATCCGAAAATTGGAAGCGGTGAGAGGTGCGTACGCGTTGGGAAATTTCCTCCATGCTCACCATTGGTATAAAAGGGATGGTGCCCAACAATCAACAACTTATCGTTTCGATACTTATAGAGTTTCTCCTGCATTTCTCGTAGAAAATCAGAAGCTTCTTGCAGGTCGTAATCGCCTGTATCGCCAAACGCTTTTTCTCCTTCAGACAACCACCATTGTGTATCCAGTAACATCAAATGGAGGTTTTTGCCCAGATCGATTATCTCGGGGCCGGGAAACCCGTTGTCTGGTAAAAATACATTGCCACGACCAAGGTACTGCTCAATGAAGAGCTCCTGGTTTTTACGCAAATTGAGCGATCCGCGCTGCCCGTTCCAGTCTTGATCGCCGGCTACAAAAAACACATTGCCCGGTGCGTCTTTAACGGCATCAAGTTGCTGACGGAGATGGGCTTCAATGGGCGGCCTGTCTGCATGGCCGGAATCTGGGAGGCCACAGCATGGTACCTGGTCTCCCAGGAAAATGGTGGTACTGTTTGTGCCGGCGCGATCAACCAATTGCTGTAGCAGGGTAAGCGCAGGGTAGTCATCCGCCATTTCGCCGGTATTGCCAACAAGAAAGACGCGATGTAACCGGGAGAACGTTAAGGGTGGGTCGGCAATTGACCAGGCTTCGTATTCTTTTTCGATATACCGCTGGGAGCTTGCACAACCACCCAGTATGAACAGGGCTGCAATAGACAGCGCTGCACACTTAAAAAAACTGGTTATGTGGCGGGGCAGGAGGTCTCTCATGTGGATTAAATAACTGCTGCGGGAGAGCAACAGGAGGTGGGCATAATAGAGGTTAAGGTTGCTTGAATTAGTTACAGTTTAGCCATTTTGCCCCCATCCATAGTCAGATCGATGCCGCTTACCCAGGATGCTTCATCTGATGCAAGGAAAAGGGCCCCATAGGCAATGTCTTCCGGTGTACCGATTCTGCCAAGTGGGTAATTGGGAATCCACTCTTTTGCTGCACGCACATCCCAGTCTTCACCTGGCTTAAGCCGCGTTTCTGCCATTTCAGTACGAACGAGCGCCGGCGAAATGGAGTTACAACGGATGCTGTAAGGGCCATAGTCTACCGCTACAGAACGGGTCAGGTTCATCACGGCGCCTTTGGTTGTACTGTAGGTCGAATTCCCCGGCTGTCCGCGTTGCCCTGCTACTGACGCTATGTTGATGATGGAGCCGCTGCCTTGCTGCATCATGTGCGGTAATACGGCTTTGCAGACATAAAAAATGCCTCGAACATTGATATCCATCATAACATCCCAGGCTTCAACCGGCGTATCTACCAACGCCGTACGGCTTGTTATAACGGCAGCATTGTTTACAAGAATATCAATGCGTCCCCAGGCTGACATCACGGTATCAACCATCTGTTGCACCTGCGCCATGTCAGTTACGTCTGTTTGTATCGCCATCACGTTGGCCCCCATACTTGAGACAGCTTTGTCAAGCTGGGATTTACGCCGGCCGCTGATGGCTACCGTTGCGCCTTCTTCGGCAAAAAGCATAGCAATGGCACGCCCTATACCAGTGCCGCCACCAGTAATAAGCGCAGTTTTCCCCTGGATTCTCATAACGTATGTCGGTTCTCTGTAGATGGAGGTGGTAAATATACTAAATCCGGCTTGTAAGAGAGGAGTATTGAGTGAGGAGTTTGGGAGTGAGGAGTATTGAGAAAGGAGTTATGAGAGAGGAGAAGAATGTATTCGTTCTGATTTATTGATTTTGCAAAGGCACACTAAACCCCAACTCCTCACTCCCACAACACAAAAAACCCAACGAGCCAGGGCGCGTTGGGTTTGTGGGTCTTTCTGCTGGGCCTAAATTTATGCGCTTTGCCACAGGATTTTCCGTTGGCGTAGCATATCAATATTTTTGGTTGCGTAATGATCGGTAATCCAGAGGTCAGCATCCGCCCGGTTTTTGAAAATCCCGAACGGCTTGTATCCCTTTTCGAGTGCAGCATGTGCCGCCCGCACAATGCCATACGCAACACGGTTGGCTACAATCACAGCCATGGGCCCCCCTTTTGCGTCTTTAGGGATTTGAATGGCTTTGACAACAGGTTTTATCATTTCAAAATCTGAAAACCCAAAGTCAAGCTTGGTAACCCCGGAGCCGTCCCAGTAGTGTGGGAAACTTAAACTCCAATCGTCATCAAAAAACACACATTGTAAGACTTCAATGACTTCTTCTCCGGTGAGCCGGCCTGTAAACTTGACCTCGACTTTTTGGTTGGCGATATCGATGTGGTAATTGTATGGCATATAAGTGGGCCTAAATGGAGTGCCTCAATTTCCAGGGAGAATGAAGTTGTTTTGACTCGTGCTACATGGCTTACCGTAGCTGTTAAGAAGATATGAAGGGGCAAGGCCGTCGTTGGCATATCAATCGTCCGTTCCCTTAAAGATAAAAGGTGTGATTGGCTGTGGGGTAAATCTCTAACACCCCCTTAAAAACGATTATCGACTAAGATTAATCGATCCAATTGTAGTTTTGCGGTGCTAGCACAAGTTGCGTTGCCTGATCTAGTAGCTCTACTTTTGTGGCCAGGGTTTTGTCTACTGGTAACTGGGCAACCCCAATCAACCTGCGCATTATTTCCATGCCGGCAAACTGACAGGCGAGTAGCTTATCAAATTCTGCGGGCGCTTTATACGCTTCCATGAGGTGCTTGATTTCTGTTGCACCAAACCCTGCAATCAACAGGTGCGCCATGCAGACCCCAACGTCATAGCTTGCTGGACCAAAAAATCCGAACTCGGGGTCAATGACTTTTGGGCCCGTTACCGTGCGCACCCAACTGCCCGGATAGAAGTCGCCATGCAGCAGGGTTGTACCATCTTCCATGTACAGCTTGCCCAGTTGCTCGATTTGTCGGATAAAGGCCTCGTTTTTTTGCAGCTTGGTTGCCTGGGCTTGCAGACCAGACGTGATGTCATCAAGCGCGAGTCCGTTTTCCGGTTGGAGGGGGATATCAAAAAGATGGGCGTGATTGAGCTGGCGCATGGCTTTGTTGGCCAGTGATGATCGGAGGGTCGGGTCAAATGATGCGTTGTGCAGTGTACCCAGCCAGCTGATTAATTGGCGGATCTCCGTTGCCGGCGCCAGGTCTCCGCTGTACATGTTTGTGTAGTCTTCCACCTTTCCCAGGTCTTCAAACAGGGCGCACCGCGATGCGGGAGCAATAGCAAGCAAAGCCGGCATGCCACCGGCAATAACCGGGTACGGTTTCACGGCTTCGTAAAACGTAATTTCGCTTTCAATACGTTCCACAGGCGCAGCTATTTGCGGGTATTTTTCTACCCACGGGCGTGATTGCTTGAAAATAACGGAGCGTTTGCTGGTACGGATGCGTGCAACAAAGTTCATGTTACCCTCACCCGCTTTGGAAATTTCTTCTACTGTTTCATCTGTAGCAATCCACCCGTTTTCATTCAGAAATTGAATCAGGGCTTCCGGCTCATCAAACTGAAAAAAGACTTCGGATTGCATTTGTCTTGATGGGGTTGTTAGGGCGTGCGGACAATTAGCAGGTAGAAGAACATATAATGTCATTTTGTTCATATCAAAGTGCGTCTTGTGTTCGATGTAGCACATCGGGCGTTAAAAGGAACGCAGATATGGACAAAAAGGGCGCATTATGTATTTTACAAGCTGATTGTCTACATGCCCTGGTTACTGCTCAAATTGAGGTGACATGATACGTTTTTCAACAATCATATCCACATGCTGCATCCTGGCCTGTTGTACTGTTTCAGCTGTTGATGCGCAGCCGGCAGACCCTGCGCGGATTGAAGGCTTGCTTGTTGGCGCACTCCTTGGCGATGCTGCCGGCGGACCAGATGAATTCCAGAAACCCGAGCAAAGCATCTGGACACAAACGGATACCGTACTTTCTGCTGCCGGCATTCAGTCGCTTGCCGACAGATTTAAGCTCAAACCCTACACCCGCCGGCCTAACCCTGAGTCGTATGGGCAATGGCGCGCAAACGCGCCGGCAGGCACCGTAACCGACGACTCGCGCTTCAAAATTATTTTCTTTCAAAGCCTGGAGGCTGCAGGTAAACCCAGCCGTCGCCACTTTGCTGAAGCGTTACTCAACTGGTATGCAGATTCAACAAGTGTATATGGTACGCTACCACAGCTTTGGTTAGCAGAATTTGCCTATGCTGCGCGCTGGGAATTGGGTGAGCGTGATCCGGAACGGGCGCGCCCGCCTGAGCGGCAATGGGGCGGGATTCCAACAATGGCCGGGCAAATGCCTTTCCTGCCGATCGCGGCCCTGGTGCCGGGGCAGCCGGGCTTGGCCTATACGCTAACCTGGGAGATGGATTTTATGGACAACGGCGTTGCCCGGGACATGAATGCTGCACTGGTTGCCGGTTTGGCTGCCGCCCTTGCGCCGGATGCCACCTGGATGACCGTGGAAGCTGCCATGCGGGAAACAGATCCTTATGGGTTTGGCGAAATCGACTGGGTACCGCGCCGGCTGGACCGCTGGCTTGATGTAGCGGAAGATGTAGCACGCCGCGCTGAAGGGCGACCGCACCAGCTGTTCAGACTCCTGGAACAAGAGTTGAACGCTGAAACCTGGTGGGAAGCCTGGGTACCGATGACCGTGGTTTTTGCTTGCGCGCGAATGACCGATTACAATCCGCTGGCAACCTTGCAGTTGATCATGGAATTTGGCTACGATACCGATTCTTACATGCAAGTTGCCGGCGCCTTGTTTGGAGCTCTGCATGGTGCAGAGGTGTTTCCGGCAGCCATGCGGACATTGATTGCGCGTCGGCTACAGGAAGATTACCAGGTGTCACCTGCTGCATGGATGGACCTCATCGAACGTTTGCAATAAGAGGGAGGGCAGAACAATATGTCTCCAACACGCCGTACGTTTGTCAAACAAGTTGCTTCCGGTCTTGCCTGCAGTACCCTGCTCACAATGAATACTTTGGGATCCTCTGCGCGAGGTAAAGGCCCTGTGGTTGGTGATTTTCATCTCACGGCTCGGCCCTGGCATCCCCTGACAACGTCTGCTGCAGATATTCTGGATGCTGTTGAAGGGATTTGCAGGTTTACCGTGCAGCATCAAGATGATGATGGCGCCATCATCGACCCGTTCTTGAAACGCGAGCACCAGTACGCGACGCCCTATTTTGCGCATGCAATGGGTACGGTGTTGCACGCTGGTCGGTCCATGGATTTGTTAGATGCGGGCGTGTTGGCCATGGAGAGGGCTACCCGCGCGTTTTCGCAAGGCCACAAGAACATTCCGGATGGCCATGGTGAGTTTTTCATTGCCCCATTAACAACAGCCCTTGCACTGTACGAAACGCTTGTGGATGAGGCCCGGATTGCCGTTTGGCGCGAACGTTTATCGGTTGATGTCCGCCAGGTGATGAAGGGCATGCGCAGCCGGACGAACAACTGGCGTACGTATCCCATGAAAGGGGAATGGCTTCGTTACCAGGCCGGCCTCGTGGACAGGGGTGCGGCTGTGGCTTTTATTGAAGATGGCTGGCATCGGCGCTCCCAGCGTGAACGCATTGCCGGTGATGCCTGGAATCTGTACCAGGATTGGAGTAGTCACCGGCAATCCCACGCTGTGGAAGCAGTTGGGCGCGGTAATCTGCTCGCCCTCGTTGCATCCGGGTACGATGGCCCATCTGCATCAGAAATAAATGCACTCGTAGAACGTGGAACGGAAACCAGCTTGTGGCTGCAAGACCCATCCGGGCAATGTCCGCCCAATGGCCGCACAGATAACCATGTGTTTAATGACGTGCTGTACCAGCTCATATTTGAAGTTATGGCAGAGCGGACCGCTGCGCAGGGGGATCACTATCGCGCCGGCCAATACCGGCGTGCCGCGCAACTTGCTTTTCAGAGTATCCAGCGGTGGAAAAGGCACGATGAACCCTGGACTGGCTCCTTTTATGTCACCAAAAATTTCTTCGATCCAGCCAGGCGTATCGGATACCAGCCGGCAAGCCAGTATTCCAATTATAACGGGGCGGTGATGTACCACCTCGCCGAAGCTTACCACGCGCGCCAGTCTGCTATTGAGGAGCAGCCAGCGCCGGCTGAACTGGGAGGGTTCGTGCGTATGATGGACCCGCGTTTTGGCAGTGTCGTTGCCAATGCCGGGGGGATGCAGGTGTTTGTGAACCTCAAAGGCGATACGATACCCAAGTACAAAATTTTCTGGACGCCGCTTGGTGCTGTCAGGTTTGCGCGCACCGGCTGGGATAGTCGCCTGGGGCCTTCGGATGGGGTTGCATTGTATCGTGAGCAGAAGGGGCTAACCTTTGGGCCGGCAGTGCGCGAACGTACAGGGTGGCGCTACCTTGCTGCCCACGCAAAAGATTACGAAGGTACGCTCCGGATTGATTTTGAACACCCGCTTCTTGTCAAGTTTACGGTGGTCTACGCGCCCATTACGGGCAGTGGTGGTGCTATCTATTACCACCATTTTGTTGTAACACCTGATGGGGTACTCACCCGGCTTACATCGCCACACGACACTGAACTGGGGCTCACGTTGCCCCTGCTCGAAAACGATGGTCGGGCGCTTGAAACAGCGGTTGAAGCACGCGCTGCATCCACAAAATACCCGGATGGGTTGGGCAATGGTGACGCGCAGCACTACTTGCTACTGAATGAAGGTGTGTTAGCGCCCGGGGCATCGCTACAAAGCACATACGGCTGGTTGAAGCCTGTGCTGGTTACAACGCCTGCAGATAGCATCGACTTGTTTGTTTATCCGAAGAGTGCTGCTGATCCAGCTGGTGTTGCCGTTCAGGAGAGTTTTGTGCAAACAGCCACTGGTTTTCGCACTCTCTTGGGGGAGGTAGATGGCACCCTGTACATAGGTCGGTTTGCAGCAGGTGGTTTTGGAAACAGGCTCGAATTTCGACAAGATGCTACCAGCAAGTTGGACTTCGACAAACCCTGCAATTTTGTTGCGCAACACATCAATGGCTCCATCACAGCCATCGAGTCAGATCGGCCGGTAACGGTCACCTACAAAGGGGAAAAACTTGCATTAGGTGCATTTGAGCCGCTATATCTTTAAACTTTAGCGTACCACCCATCATGCAAAGGCTCCCCCATGAAGACACTCTTCCTTTGCGTGCTCTTTTGTTGCGTGTTGGCACCGCCAGCCGTTAAAGCACAGCAAATATCCCAACCTGAACTCGTTTTTCTAACACCGGAATGGACTGGTGAACGGTTTGAAGATGGCCGGCCCCGCGTACCGGATGCCATTCTTGAACGCATGCGTCTCGTCACGCTCGAAGAAGCCTGGGCCGTGCTGAAAGGCGAGAACTTTCGGCATCAGTATGATGATGGCTGGATGACCATTAACCCCGACAGTGTACTGGTCGGGCGCGCATTAACCGCGACCTTTATGCCCGGCCGGCCCGATATACACCGCGTCATCGACGACCGTGGGCACAACCAAGGCGGCCGTATCAAGTCTCAAAATGCCTGGCCGATCGACATGCTCGTGCAGGGCGATGTGTACGTTGTTGATCAGTTTGGTGCGCATATCGATGGCCCAACCATTGGAGATAACCTCGGCAATGCCATTTATGCGCGCTCAGGAAACGGTATCGTTTACAACGGCGCGTTGCGCGACATCGATGGCTTGAAAGAAATTGGCAGCTTCACCTCCTTCTTCAGAAGCTACCACCCCTCCCATCATTTGAATAATCCGGACGGCGCGTTAAACACCACGCTTGTAGGCATCAACCAGCCCACGCGGATTGGTAAGGCCACAGTGATGCCGGGCGACGTGGTGCTGGGCCGTGATGGTGGAGTCATTTTTATCCCACCCCATCTGGCGGAGCGTGTAGTTACAACCTCGGAAGTGGTTAGGCTGCGCGACATGTTTGGGCACCAGCGTTTGCGTGAGCAACGCTACACCGCCGGCCAGATCGACACCCGCTGGTCCGATGAAATTGAGCGCGATTTTTCGCAGTGGCTCAACGCGCATATTGATGACCTGCCCGTGCCGAAGGCGCAAATCCAGGCCCTCCTTGCAAAGCGCACCTGGTAACAGCAGCATACCCTGACTATTTAATCCCCCATGACCATGAAAAATGCTACCCGTCGCTCGTTTTTGAAAAAAGGAATGGTTGCCGGCGCCGTTGCCGCAACACCCATGGCTGCTTTTGGAAAGGCCATCGAAAAGACCAGTCGCGCCTCCGCGCCATCCGCGCTTGAAATCACCGAAATCAAGTGCGGTTACATCCGTAACGGGCATGGGCTGTTTGTTAAAATCTATACCAATCAGGATGTATGGGGCTGTGGTGAAGGGGTTGATGCAACACCGGGTACGTATCACCTGGTGAAAGAATTTGGGAAGCGTCTCAAGGGCAAAAACCCGCTCAATGTACACCGGCTTTTTGAAGACTTGCGCCGGCGCGGCTTTTTTGAAGGCGCGCAGTCCGGGATGTATGTCGCTGTGATGTCTGCCGTGGAATCTGCGTTATGGGACCTCGCCGGCAAAGCACTTGGTTTGCCGGTTTATCAGTTGCTTGGTGGCAAATTTAGGGATAAAATCCGGGTCTACATGGACACCGCGTTGTACCAGTCCAACTTGCCGACGCCGGAGGATTTTGCAGCCTCTGCGCGCGAAGCGGTCGATATGGGGATGACGGCGGTGAAGTTTGATCTCGACCAGCACAATGATCCGAACAAATACGATCGGTATAACTGGACGGCGAGTCCGGCTGAGCTACGGCGGATGTACGATCAGATTGCCGCTGCGCGCGAGGCTGTTGGGCCAGACATCGACATTTGTGCCGACATGCACGGGCGATATGACACCGTCACCGGCCGGCAAGTGGCAAAGATGCTGGAGCCTTTGCAACTCATGTGGTTGGAAGAGCCCATTCCGGCAGAAAATGTGGAGTCGTACCGTGCTATCCGGGAGTCGACAACGACGCCTATTTGTGCCGGCGAAAACCATTACCTCGCCCACGGCATTCGGCCGCTGCTTGAGCAACAGGCGGTGGACATTGTGATGCCTGACCTCCAGAAAGCCGGCGGCCTTGGGGAAGGACAACGGATTGCGAACCTCGCCAACCTGTACTACGTGCCGTTTGCCCCACACATGGTTGCGTCGTTTCTGGGCGCGATGGCATCCTGTCATGTGTGTGCCTCGGTGCCCAACTTCATGGTACTTGAGTGGCAGATCTATTTCCATAAAAACCCGATGTTCAATGAGATTGTGACGTACGACGGCGTGATGGTGGAAGATGGTTTTATCCCGCTTTCTGAGAAGCCTGGTATCGGCGTTGAAATCAACGAAGAGGGCATGCGCAAATACGCAACGCCGGGCATGCCCTTTTTTGAATAAGCCAGAATGTGTTACCTTGACTGCTATGTGTCTTGTGCGCATAACAGGTTCTCATCCACCCATCAAAATTTACCGTGCAGAATTTGTATAACCTGGTGCTGGGCATTGCCGGCATCTGCGCCCTGGCTTTCCTGGGTGTGTTAATCTTCGGACAAGGCATTGCTGCCGGCGGCCCGTTCCTCGTTGGTTTTTTGATCTGCCTTGCTATCGGTGGCCTCGGTACGCCGATGCTGCGCCAGTTGGCGTTTACCGTCTGGATCTTTGCTGGCGTTGCCATGGCGATGTATTATCCGCGCTACTTCCAGACGGTTGGCGACTTTGAATTGAAAACGCTCATTGTCCCGCTCATCCAGGTGATTATGTTTGGGATGGGTACCGCGATGAGCCTGAAAGATTTCGAGGGTGTGGTGAAAATGCCCAAAGGGGTGGTTGTGGGATTGGTGGCGCAACTGACCATTATGCCATTAATTGGTGCGTCGATTGCGTTGCTGATGAATTTCCCGGCTGAGGTTGCCGCAGGCATTATCCTGATTGGCTCGGCCCCGAGTGGCGTCGCCTCGAACGTCATGGCCTACATTGCCAAAGCCAACCTTGCCCTGTCTATTACGCTGACAGCCGTGGCTACATTGCTGGCACCATTGACTACACCGTTTCTGATGAAAATACTGGCCGGCCAACTTGTGCCCATCGACTTTGTGGCCATGATGATTGGCATTATCAAAATGGTGATTGTGCCCATCGTGCTTGGGCTGTTGTTCAACCGACTGGTTGCTGGCCGCGCGCCGTGGTTGGACAAAGCCATGCCCTTGCTTTCCATGATTGCAATTGCTGTAGTCATCACCATCATTACAGCCACGGGCAGAGACGCGTTGCTCACTATCGGGCCCCTGCTTTTTCTTGCAGCCATCATCCATAACGCAAGCGGTTACCTGATCGGGTATTGGGGATGTAAGATGGTTGGCCTCGACGAGCAGTCGTGCCGGACCATTTCCATAGAGGTGGGCATGCAGAACGGTGGACTGGCCTCTGGCATTGCGTTGCAGATGGGTAAGGTGGCTACGGTCGGATTGGCGCCGGCTATCTTTGGTCCGTGGATGAATATTACGGGTTCAGCGCTTGCCAACTGGTGGCGTAACCGTGCTCCCGAATCAGAAACTGCCCCCGAACAGCCGGCTGAAATGACCGCCTAATTTTAAATTTTCTCTTCAACCCCTGCGATTATGTTGAATCGTCTTTTGATTGTTGCCTGTGTTTTACTTTTTGGTGCAGATGCTGCGCTGGCGCAAACCAAGGTACTGCGCGCGGCCCGCATGCTGGATGTGAATACTGGTGAGGTAACTGGCCCGGCCAGATTGCTGATTGAAGGGGATCGCATTGCTGCCATCAATCCAGCAACATTACCTGCTGACGCTGAAGAAATTGATTTGGGTGATGTGACATTGTTGCCAGGCGTAATGGATATGCACACACACCTGACAATGGACCTTGAGGGGGATTGGGTACGCAGGACGGTGACGGATACGGCGGTAGACAGCGGCTTGCGCGGCGTAAGGAACGCACGACGTACGCTGATGGCCGGCTTCACTACGGTACGGAACGTGGGGGCTGGTGGATTTGCTGATATTTCGCTAAAAAAAGCCATCGATCAGGATTTCTTCCCGGGTCCACGGATTGTAGGCGCGGGACACTCGCTTGGTATTACAGGAGGACATTGCGACGCTACTGGGTACAAACCAGGATTGCTGGAAAACGACTACCGCCAGGGTATTGCAGACGGCGTGGATGAAGTAACAAAGGCTGTGCGGTACCAGATTAAACACGGTGCGGGTGTGATCAAAGCGTGCGTGACCGCCGGCGTGCTTTCTTTTGAGGGGCCGGTTGGTGCGCAGCAGTACAATCAGGAAGAACTTGAGGCCATCGTTGACGAAGCTGCGTTGCATGGCATTAAAGTGGCCGGCCACGCGCACGGTGCGCAGGGCATTCTGGCTGCAGTGAAAGCCGGCTTCGCTTCCATCGAGCATGCATCCATATTGAATGATGAAATCATAGCTGAGATGAAGGCACATGGTACCTACCTTGTACCGACAACCTACCTGGTTGGTGCAATTGACCTGGACAACCTGCCGCCCCCCATTCGCGCCAAGGCTGAGTTTATTTTACCGTTGGCCGTTCAGAGTCTGCAAAAAGCCATACGCGAAGGCCTGAACATTGCTTACGGCACCGACGCAGCCGTAATTCCACACGGAGAAAACGGAAAAGAGTTTGCCGTCCTGGTTGACCGCGGTATGACGCCGCTTGCTGCCATCCAGACCGCTACCATCAATGCTGCTGACTTACTGGGAGTTGATGATAGAGGCCGGCTGAAAGAAGGACTGCTCGCCGACATCATCGCCATCCCCGGCAATCCGTTGGACGATATCTCAGCCATGGAGCGCGTGTCGTTTGTGATGAAAGGCGGGAAGGTTTATAAAGAGTGACGAATTTTGAGTGCCGAGTGGCTGTTACAGGGTATAGTGCGATCCCTTTACACGCGACGTCATGCCGGATTTGATCCGGTATCCAGTAGCTTACCCGAAGGGTTGCAGTAATTCGCGGGCCGTGCTGGCCCAGATTCTTCGGGGACTCTGTTAGACTTATCAAGAGCAATATAATCGTTATTTTCTCTCCGAACATGAGTGGTGGCACAAGCCAACGCAGGGCTCAAGCACACAC
>JBCCIM010000193.1 GCA_039111535.1 Bacteroidota bacterium
ACAGGTCCTCCTGAATTTTATTCAGGAAAACGCTCCGATAAAAGCACCCACCGCACATCGCCACGCATTTGGTGGACGTCCACGCGCTAACTTGCTGAAAACGAATTAATCTTTGCTAGCTACTATTTTTCTGAACACCCTTGACACCGAACAAGGAATTTTGAAGGTCGAAGTTTAACAACCTTCAACCCCCTCACATCATTTCAATCGTAATCACGCAATCCTTGGTGGTTAATTCGATTGCTTTATTTTCGTTGGCGAGTGCATATTGCTCAATGGCTTCTGGCAGTACTTCTTTTGGGGTATCCATTTTGAAGAGCGTATCAGCCACAACCCACCAATCTTCTGTTGTCAGGTGGACTTCTGCTTTGCCGTCCTGGGTTACCATGGTTGCATAGCTTAATACGCGGTTCAGGTGGTGGATGCCCATTTTCTGATGCAGGTTCGGATCCATAAAATTTCAGCGCCGTGTCGGCGTAACTAACGAGAGGGTTGATTATCTGGTAAAAAAGAAGTATCCCTGAAAATGATCCGGCCCTACATAAACCAGATACAGTTTATGCTGTATCTTCTGCTAAACTTTTCAAAGTAGGTAGTTCATGAAGCAGTACCTGGACTTGCTCAGACACGTGAAAGACAACGGTGTCCGTAGAGGTGACCGCACCGGCACCGGCACGCTGAGCGTTTTTGGTTATCAAATGCGGTTTGACTTGCGGGATGGTTTTCCGCTGGTGACCACAAAAAAAGTGTTTTTTAAAGGGTTGACCCACGAAATGCTCTGGTTTTTGCAGGGGGGGACCAACGTTGGGTACCTCAATGAGCATGGCATCAAAATCTGGAACGACTGGGCTGATGAGAACGGTGATCTGGGGCCTGTTTATGGTAAACAGTGGCGCCAGTGGGAAACGCGTTCGGGCGCGAATATCGACCAGATCTCTCAGGCGATTGAAAGCATCAAAAATAATCCAGAGTCCCGTCGGCATATTGTTCAGGCCTGGAATGTAGCAGAGATTCAAGACATGGCGCTGCCGCCATGCCATATGTTTTTTCAGTTTTATGTGGCTGAGAAACGGTTATCATGCTCGCTCTACGTACGTTCAAATGACCTTTTCCTGGGCGCGCCGTTCAATATTGGGCAGTATGCACTTTTAACCCATATGATTGCGCAGCAGTGTGACCTGGATGTAGGAGATCTAATCTATACCATCGGAGACGCGCATATTTACCTCAACCATCTTGAGCAGGTGGAAGAGCAGTTGGAGCGGGAGCCACATCCGTTACCACGTCTACTTATCAAGCGCCGGCCCGATTCTATCTTCGATTACCAGTTCGAAGATTTTGATTTGATCAATTACAAACATCACCCACGAATCAAGGCGCCGATCGCCGTTTAGCGTGTTTCTATGGAAGTAGTAAAACCGGAAATTGTCCTTATCGCTGCAGTTGCCGAAAAAAACCGTGTGATCGGAAATGACCTGAGCTTGCCGTGGCACATCCCTGAAGATCTCAAACACTTCAAGTCGCATACACTTGGACACCCACTCGTTATGGGCAGGCGCACCTTTGAGTCACTTGTTGAACAGTTTGGCGGCCCCTTGCCGAAGCGCCGTAACATTGTCCTGACGTCTAAAGGGCATTTATCCGGCTATCCCGACATTGAAGTGTATGAATCACCGGATGCTATGATGGAAGCCTTGAAAGATGAACCCATCATCTACATTGGGGGCGGGGGTAAAATTTATGAGCACTTTTTGGTGGGTGCAGACAGGCTGGAGTTAACCCTGGTAGAGGGAGATTACGAAGGGAATGCGTTTTTTCCGCCTTTTGAGCATCTGGTTGGTACCCTGTTTGAAATAACAGAGACACGCCCCAGGGATGGTTTTCGGTTCATCACCTACAAGCGCATAGCAGACCAATAGCGTCGATTTCGTTTACCGGACGATGGTCAAGGGCAAGGTTGTCCCTGGCTCGTTCTGCATTCGGATGATATAAACGCCGGCCGGCAGGTTTGAAACAGGGATGTCGAGTTGCTGGGATATTCCTGCCCATCTCGAATAGGCACGTGTATAAACAATCCGACCGAGGAGGTCGACAATTTCTATCTTGTCTGCGCCTGTGTTACCCGGAGTAAGGTTAAGGATAACCCTGTTTACTGCCGGATTCGGATACACCGTGAACTGCGTTGTTGCTAGAGGAGGTTCGTTTTCATTCGCAACTGAAATTGAGCCATTCGGTGCAAAGCGCGCCACAAAGCCGTCAAAGCTACCGGCGCTTGCGAGCAATAGGGTATCTGCACCTACATCGAAATCCACTTCGTCCTGGAAATAACCTGTCAGGTATGCATTGCCGGCCTCGTTGAGTGCTACCCCTGTTGGGACTTCCGTTAATGGGCCACCCAGGGCATTTGCCCACCGGAAACTGCCGTTGCTATCATAACTGGCGAGGAGCAGGTCTTGCTCGCCGTTGCTTGTCAGGCGAAGCGTCGACTGCGGATTTGGAAAAATTTCGCCAGCAAAAAAACCACTGACGATAAGGTCGCCATTGCTATTGAGTCCAATGTCGCTACCCTGGGCAAAGCCGGTGCCGAGCGGGAAAACCCACGCGAGCGTCCCGGTTGGCGTGTAGCGGGCAATATACTGGTCGCGCCCCGTGCTTGTGACTTCCTGCGGCCCGTTCAGCGGAGCAAAATCGACGGTACCGATAAAAAAGCCAGTTAAGAAGGCATTGCCCGCCGCATCAACGGCAAGCCCGGTTGTACCGTCCAGTTGCGCGCCACCGATCGGGATGGCCCAGCGGAATACACCGGCTGGTGTGTAGCTGGCAAGTACGCCATCCTGACTGCCATTCAGGCTTGATAATGCATCTGCACTACCTGAGGGGTCCAGGTTGGCGTTTCTCGAAAAGACACCGAGCAGGTAGACATTGCCGGCGTCATCTGTGGCGATTCGATTGCCTTTGTCCACTGAAAAATCGCCGTAGTGGAAAAGCCAGTTCAAGTTGGCTTCGGGGTCCATACTAATCACGTAGCCGTCTTCCTCGCCGGCGCTGGTTACAGCGTCAGTAGGATCGGAAGAAAGCGTACCTGTTTCTCTGAAAAAGCCTGTAAAGACCACGGCGCTAGTGCTATGCACACCCACGTCCTGTCCTCTGTCGTCGGCTGTACCGCCAAATCCACGGGCCCACCGTAATTCGCCGTCAGCAGTATAGGATGCCATAAAAGCATCGCGGAAGCCATTGCTTGTGATTTCTGCTACACCATTGCCAGGATCGAAGTCTGCAGTGCCCTGGAAGTATCCAGTGACAAACACGTGGCCGGCGGAAGAAACCTCAATTGCCAGCCCTTCATCGTCGATGCCGGGGCCGGCGGCAATACCGCCAATACTAAATCCCCATACCGGATCCCCTGCCGGATCGTATTTGGCGACAAAGACATCTTTCAGTCCTATACTTTGTAGGGTGAAAGCTGCTGTTGTCGACCCCGATGAGAGAAATTCGGTGCTGCCACTGATCGACCCGGTTACATAGGCATTGCCGGCGGCATCAATGGCTACATCATTACTAACTACGGTAGAAAAACTTTCTATTTGTGAGAGGTATTGCGCAGTAGCCTGTGTTGTGAGACTCAGCAGGAGGCAGCTTGCAAGAATTATACGCTTCATGGACGGTTAGGCATTGCGATGGATAGCACTGGAGGGCTGCTGACATTTGATTGACATAAATTATGCCGTTCTCTTGTTTTGGGTTTTCGTGCTTTTGGGTTTTCGTACTTTTGGGTTTTCGTTGGTTAGTTGGATTCTAGGTAGTAGATCAATCCACCAATCTTAGAGATGGTTCGTGAGGCCTGTTCGTAAACCTCCTGAAATGTGTCTTGGTTGATATAGCCCTGATCAAGGGCGATATAGAGCTGGCTGCGCACCTCGTTGGCAGATCCTTTTGCAATCTTTAGAAAATACAAGAATTGCCGCTTGGAGCTGCGTTCCAAGCCCTCTGCGATATTTGAGGTTATCGAAATAACTGCGCGTCTGATCTGATCTCTTAAAGCAAAGTCTGTTGAAAAGGCCGGCTTTTTAGTGATAGCGTAAATCATGTTTGTAAGTTTTCGCCCATCTTGCCAGACCTCCAGCTCTTCCATACAGGTCCACATAAAAGCACCTCTTAGTCTATGCCTTTATTTGACGCAAGCAAGTCTATGAACATAACCTGTTTCAACAATTTCCCGAAAACCCGAAAACCCGAAAACCCGAAATCACAGCACAAACGAAAGCGCATTTGCCGGGTTATCCGTGAGTATCGAATGGGCTTGTTCGGGTGTAACGCCGGCCTGGATGAGCCATGGGATAAATCGCCACAGGATATACGTGTAGCCGGGGCCGTTGCCAAAGCCGTAAGCTGGCCAATATGACCGGCGGGCAAGATCGCCTGACAAAAGAATTTGGTGGCCGTGCCCGGCTTCAATTAACCGCAAGATGAAGGTAATGCGTAAGGCATCCGGGAAGTATTTTTCTTTGCTGATTTGATCGAACCCGAGAAAAACACCGGTTTGTGCTATGTCGAGGATGTAGGGCCAGTCGAGGTTACGGTCCAGGTGACCGATGATAATGTTTGCTGGTGCAACATCGTTGCTGGTGAGCAACCGAACCTGCTCCATGGCCATGGTGCCAGCTTCGGTATGGGTTGAAATGGGGACACCAGTTTGTTGGTGGATGCGCGCAACGCTTTCAAATACGCGTCGGGCTGTTGGAGAGATTTCGTTTAACGTAGATGCGGCTTTGAGCACACCCGCACAGCAGGCCGTGTTGTCAACGCCTTTTGTGACGTCACGCAGTAACAACGCATCCAGATCGTCATCCGTCATTTGGGCAATGAGGGGTTTGGAAAAGCGATCCTTGTTAAATCCGGTGGCTGCAATGACGTGGGTGCCGGTTGCTTCAGCAACCTGGTGTAGCAGTCGGATGTTGCGGTTATAGTCACGGGTTGACATGTCGACGACAGCCTGGCCGCCGGCTTGTTGGAAGGCAGTCAACTCCTGTATGACCGCTGCAGCATCATCCAGGATGAAGTCTGCCTCCTGTAGCTGTGCAGGAGGCGCACCGAAGAGGTGTTCGTGGGGGTAGCAGATCCCGAGCTGGGTAGCTGGAATGTCACCAAGGACGGTCCGGATCACCGCATGATTATCCATTCAGGAGGGTATCAATTTATCCGAAATCAGCTGCTGCCGGTCAAACTTCCATGCGCACCAGTTTTGCACCTTGCACCATGGCCATCATTTTTGCCCGGGCGGCCCAGCGTGCCGTCTGGCTGAAGCCGCAGTCGGGTGTCAGGATGAGGCGGTCTGGTGGGACATGCTCGAGGAGGCGCCGGATACGGTCGGCTACAATTTCGGGGGTTTCAATGAAATAATTCTTTACGTCGATGACGCCGGCAGCAACGTCTTTTCCTGCTTCTATAATCTGGCTGCACAATTCGATTTCAGCCATTTCGCGGTTAGCAAATTCCATGGCAAACTCGTCGGTGTTGGCATCGAGGATATGCGGGAAAATTGGTTCGTAGATGCGATGTGCAACCGGCCGGCCAATGTAGTTGCCGAAGCACAGGTGCAGGCTGATGCGCGCATCAACGCCCTCAACCGTTTTATTAAACAGGTCAACGAAGGCTTTTGGCGTACGTTTGTGCACAGCATAAGAAGGTTCATCAAGCTGAATAAACTCGACGCCGGCATCTACCAGGGCTTTCAGTTCGCGGTTGATAATTTCAGCAAACCGCTCGGAGACTTCCATGCGGTCTTTGTAGATCTTCCCCGGCATAATGCGGCCGGCGAGGGTATACGGACCGGGACAGGGTACTTTGAGCTGGCTATTTGTACGGGTTTTTACGTACTCAAATTCTTCGACAAGCCCGAGGCCGTTGGGAGCGTCAAAGGCTTCGTATGCATCGTAGCGCTCGCGTTGGTCGTGGCCACCCGGTCCAAGTTTGCGAAGTGGGGCTAGCGGCGTAAGGCCTGACAGTTTGCCGTAGAAGTCAGCGGTAAAAAAACCAAAACGCCGCATTTCACCGTCACTGATAATATCAACGCCAGCGTCTTCCTGGTCGCGAATAGCCAGATCAACGGCGTCATTCAGGGTTTCCTCGATGTCTCTGGGGCCATACTCGCCGCGCTCTATGGCCTGAACAGATGTGATGAACCATGAGGGCCAGGCGTAGCTTCCGATGATACTGGTTGTAAGCATGCTCGTTACGTGTTAAAAAGTTAAACTGGTGTGTATCTTACTTGTCGTTGCAGCGCTGTTGTGCGTGCATAAGCTACACACGCTGATCTGAAAACCAAATGTCAGTCCACAACAGCGCCAATGTCTCGCAAAGATTGTCGTAGCGTATCGGTTGTCAGCGCACGCGGCATTTGGTTCGTTGTGGAAGCCATTGCTGCAGCCACCCCCGCAGCCTGGCCCATTGCCATACATTGCCCCATACTGCGAACGGAAGCATGGGCGTCATGGGCAGCAGACAGGCAGCGGCCGGCAACGAGGAGTCCTTCCGCGTGCTGCGGAAGCAGACAACGGAAGGGGATTCCGTAGGTCTCACCTTCCGGTAAATATTCCCAGTGTGTATCTCCTCCGCTGTGGTGGTCTTCAATGGGGGCACCGCACTGTGCAATGGCGTCATCAAATGACCGGGCAGCGAGTACATCGGCTTTTGTGAGACGGTAATCGCCCTGAACCCGCCGGCTTTCTCGTACACCAATTTGTGTACTCAGATCTGAGAGGACCGCTTTTTCATACCCCGGTACGCAGCGAATCAAAAAGCGGGCATATTCGAGTGCCTGCTGTCGGCCGGCGTATTCCGCATCGGTCAGCGCAACAGGATCCAGCGGGTCAATGTTTGCTACTCGCGTCATGTTGGTTGCCATCACGCCTTCAAACGGCGTGATGTGCACACTGCCTTCCTTGCGCGGAAGATCAAACGTTTCGCTGGCAATCGCCTCGGCCATAAGCTTGTGCAACTGGTCCTTTTTAACCTGCGTTGCGCGATCCGTATCTACATTGATCATCCGAAAGGTTGTTGTGAGCGACTGGATGGGGCCGTCTTTGAAGCCTTCAAATGGCACGCCGGCTGCGGCTGCCACGTCTGCATCGCCCGAAGCGTCGATAATGGTTTTTGCCTGTAGTCGAACCGGTCCCCCCTTGTTGATGGCAAGCACGCCCGTAACGCGGTTGCCATCCATTTCGACGTCGCACACCAGGGTGTGATAGAGCAATTTTACACCAGCCTGGAGGGCAAGCTGCTCCCACACAATTTTTAGGATCTCGGGATCATAGGTGACACCGTTGCCGGCGCCGTATGTGTTGGGGCGAATGAGCGCTGCTTTGTGCGACATCAGCGCTTCGACCACGCGGTCGGGAATGCCACCTACCACCTTTCTCGGCGGTTCACCGGGGGTGTAGAACCCGTAAAAGGTATCGAGCACCTGGGTGCTGGTGCCGCCCATAAAGCCGTAGCGTTCGACAAGCGCTACCGATGCACCTTGTCGAGCAGCAGCAATGGCTGCCGTGGCGCCGGCGGATCCACTGCCAACAACCAGTACATCAGTTTGCCAGAGGTCGCGTACGGGTTTCGAGAAAATGTGCGTCATCGGTATTGTTGTGGGCAACCTGGAATTTGAAGGAAAGGGTTCATCGGACGGACCAGCCGCCATCTACAGTAAGTACAGCTCCGGTAACAAAAGCGGCCTGGTCTGAAAGCAGATATAGTGCAGCCTGGGCAACGTCTTCTGGTGTGCCAAAATCTGAAGTCAACGGCTGCAGAGTTTTAAGCCGCTCTTTGATGTGATCGTTGGTTTGTGCGCGTTTGCTCATGCCTGTTGCAATCAGGGATGGGCACACGACATTGGCGCGTATCTGCTGCGGCGCATAGTAGCTTGCGATCGAGCGGGTAAGACTGATTACGGCACCTTTGCTGGTTGCGTAAGCGTGGGTGCCAAAGTCTTCGTCTCCGCCTACCAGCCCGAGCACTGAGGCAAGGTTAACAAGGGCGCCGCCGTCGTTGTCCAGCATATTCTGGACGAGGTATTTCGAACACAAAAAGATGCTTTTGAGATTTACGTCGAGCGTCCAGTCCCAGCCGGCTTCCGTACATGCGTGCACCGGGCCATCGCCGTGTTTGCGGCCGCTAGCGCCAACCACATTGAAGGCAGCGTTGATGTTGCCATACGTTTTGTGGATGGCTGCAAAGGTATGCTTTACCGCTTCGTGTTGGGTGAGGTCAGCTTGCCAACTGGTAGCATCTCCGCCGGCAGACCGAATGGCTGCTACTGTTTCCTCTGCAGATTCTCCGTTGATATCGACGCCGGCAACCTGCGCGCCTTCTTGCGCAAACAACAGTGCGGAGGCACGCCCGATGCCGCTGCCAATGCCGGTGACAAAAGCAACTTTGCCTGCAAGCGTTTGTGAAGCCATGAAAGTCTCGTGGTGAAGGGTTAGTCGGTGCCAAACACTTTGCGCATGCGCCGGCGGTAATCGTCGTAACAGACGTCAAAGCGTTCTTTTGAGGCTTCGGCGCCAATGAAAAAGCCGCTCGAAAGCACGATGGGTGGTTTGCCCATGCGCGTCAGCTTGTCTGCTATCATACATTTCAACGCATTCACAATCGCTGCACCGCCAATGGTTGATCCTGGTCCTACCGGGTCTTCGAGTCCGTCGATTGTTACCATTGCGTCGCCGCCCGGTGTGCCGTTGTCAAGTACTACGTCTGCGACATCAATCAGCTTTTTACCACTGCTGTGTTTGGCCGCAGAATACTCACAATGATCAACCGACACCACACAGATAACGGGCAGGTTCATTTTCTTTACTTCAAGTGCCATCTCAACAACCACTTCATTCACACCGCTATTGGAGAAAATGATGAAGCTGTCGCGCTGGTCGAATACAAAATTGCGGAGGATCATCTTGCCGAGCCCTTCCACATGTTCGAGATACATGGCTTGCCGCTGTCCGTTTGATCCGACAACTGGATTGTGAAACGTAAGCGAAAGTTCAACCATCGGATGAAAACCCGGGAAGCTTCCGTGCCGTGGAAACATCTCTTCAATGGGAATCCGCGAATGGCCCGTACCAAACAGGTGAACGAGGCCTTCCTGGCCGATAGAATCTGCGCAAATGGTTGCTGCCTTTTCGAGGGCATCCATCTGGGTGTCCTGGATGCGTTTCAGGATGTTTGTTGCTTGCTCGAGATACTGTAATGCCGGGTTCAAGGGCTTGCTGGATTTATCGTGTCAGAAATCGGGGAATTACTTTTTCAACTGATGCGCAATCACATATTTGTATTTGTCTGCGCGGTAGTAGCTCTCGGTGTGCTCCATAATTTGCTGGTTGTCCAGCCTTGCGGTTGTTGTGACCCCAAGAACAGGTGTGTCTTTTTCAATGTCGAGTTGTTTTGCCAGCATTTTGTCTGCCGGCAGGGCCGATAGCGAATATTCAAAAGCGGCGATGTACAACTGGTAGTTTTCTGAGAGCACCTTGTAAAGAGAATTCGACTTAAAATCGTGCTCGATCAGGTTGGGGCAGCGCGTAGTGATGATTGTTGTGTATTGCAAACATACGGGTTCATCATCGGCGAACCGTAACCTGGTTAGGTTGAGGCAAGGGGATCCTGCGTAGTCTTCCAGTGCGGGGTCTGGGCTGTCTCCTACAATGCCGGCGGCTTTGTCTAAAATCTGGGAGTGGGTTTGGTAGCCCCGTGTCTCCATTTCTGCTGTAAAACTCCGCGCCATCGAAAGCAGGGTGAGATGCTGTTGCGGCTTGACGATGGTGCCCCGGCCGGCACCCCGGCTAATCAGGTCATCAGCCTCAATGCGCGAAAGGGCCTGGCGGATGGTATGCCGGCTAACCTGGTACGATCTGGACAATTCATGCTCTGGCGGGATAATCGATCCCGGTGGCAATTCTTGTTCATAAATCAGCCGACGCAAATCCTTTTCTACCTGGAAATAGAGTGGGACAGGTGAGGTCGGGTCAGCCGGTTTTATTTCGAGGTCTTTCAGGGGCATGGGTGGCTGCCATAGTTGCGAATGTCCAAATGTACGTACAATATGATTGCCGGTTCCCCTACACCTGTTCATAACATGGCCACTGAGATGTATGGCTGTACGCGGAATGAACACCTTTTTCGGCTAAAACAGCCTGAAATCGCACAAATTAGAATAGGCATTCATTTTGAAAAGCAGCATTCCAAATTATTGTGTTCTCCCCAAGTCAGCGCTCTACTTCAGGCGTCATCAACCTCGAAACAGATCATGAACAGCTTTACTACCACTTTTTCGATATACGTTCGCTGCAGCCGCCTTACCACCTTGTTATGGTTTGCTTTGCTGCTGCTGATCACACCCGCTGCATTTGGACAGGGGGTAGCAATTGTTGATGCCGCGATGGAGGAATACCTTTACCTCGCATCCAATCATGTGGATGTCCGGATTGAGGACCAGGTTGCAATAGTCACAACGACCCAACGTTTTGAAAACAACTCAGGCGCGTCGGTACGGATTGCATTTGGATTTCCGATGGCTGAAGACGCAAGCCCCACGAGTATCCGGTGGCTGCTCGATGAAACCTGGTACCGGGGTCTGATAGAAGCGGTGCCGCAAGACACAACCCTGCCAGGTATTCCCGTAGGAGGAAATCCGGCTGCCATCGACAATTACCTCGGGGCAACGCCGTTCAGGTTTGATGTTACGCAAACAGTGCCGGCTGACTCAAGCATTTCGATCGAATTGCAATACGTTCAGCTCTTGCCGTATGCCTTTGGTAATGTGTCGTTTTCCTATCCGAACCAGTACGAATCTGTTCAAACTGACCCTGTGCTGGACCAGTTATTTACGTTTGATCTTACCTCACAACGCACCATAGAAGAAGTTACTGTGCCGAGTCATGGGAATATTGAGTTGAACAACACTGGAAATGCAGCCCTGCTCTCGCTTAACCTGTCCGAATTGCCGATGGATATGGACGTAGAGGTGCAGTACAGCCTGAGTCAGGATGAGCTTGGGCTCTTTGGGTTTAGCACGTTCCTGCCTGATTCTCTTGTTGCAGATGGCTGGGTGCCGGGTTTTTTTACGTTTATTGCTGAGCCCGATGCAAGCGACAACTCGGCTGTGATTGATAAAGTGTTTACCCTGATCATCGATCGTTCAGGAAGTATGGGAGGAAGCAAAATTCAGCAGGCCCGCGATGCAGCAAGCTTCATTGTGAACAACCTGAATGAAGGAGACCAGTTCAATATCATTGATTTTAGTCGGGATGTGACCAGCCTGGGGCCCGAGCATGTAGCGTTCGATGAAACGAGCAAAGCAGAAGCGCTGGCATACATTGCCGGGTTGCGCGCCAGCGGCGGGACGAACATTGCCGAAGCGCTAACCACGGCCATCTCGCAGTTCGCTTCAGCAGATGCAAACACAGCAAACCTGATCGTGTTTTTCACCGATGGCGTAGCAACTGTTGGAGAACGGGATACGCCAACGATTTTGAATCTCGTCGAAAGTACTGTTGCGCAAACCGACACCAACCCAATTCTGTTTACTTTCGGAATTGGTTCTGCGGTGGATACACAGTTGTTAACTTTACTGGCTACAAACAATCAGGGGCTTGCAGAATTCCTTGGAAGCGATGAGTTGGAGCAGCGAATCACTGACTTTTATTTGCGAATCCGTAACCCTGTTGTACTAAATACGTCCATTTCTTTTGACAAAACCGGGATCAGCGAAATTTTCCCCAATCCGTTGCCCAGCCTGTACAAGGGGCAGCAAATGATCGTCTCTGGCCGATACCGAGAACCGGGCCCGATAAATATATCACTGAATGGCAATGCGTTCGGGCAACCCGTCAGCTACACCTACACACTCAACCTTGCAGATTCAGCCGTCACGTCCAATCAGTTTCTGACCAAGGTATGGGCCAAGCAGAAAATCGAAGAACTGCTGGTTGCCTATTACAGCTTCAAGGACACCTCAAGTGAAGCGCTTGCATTGCGAGAAGAAATCATTGGTCTGAGTTTGTCTTTTGGTATTGTAACCCCCTTTACAAGTTTTCAGGGGAGCGAAGAAGATGGGGGTATGGCGGTCTCAAACGAGGACGAAGAAGAACTTCCTGGTGGGATTGAGAAAGCGGCCGATGTTGCGGTTCAGATTCTGTCCAATTACCCCAACCCGTTTCGTACAACAACAACGCTGCAGGTTCAGGTTAATCAACTGGTTGATACAACCGTAATGGTGCGGATTTATGACAGCCTTGGCCGGCTTGTTCGTACGTTATCGCTACCCGTGCATCAAATGGGTAGGTATGAGATCGAGTGGGATGGTACAACAGACGCCGGCGTGCCGGTTTCAGCGGGTACCTACGTTGCCGTGGCAACCTATGGGGATGTGGTCTGGTCGCATGTGATTTCTGTCATTCGATAAGTTAGCCGGCCAGGGTTCAGCAGCTTGGTGCTAAATCCTGGCCGGCTACCTGTTATTCAAACCGGATCCAGTCC
>JBCCIM010000194.1 GCA_039111535.1 Bacteroidota bacterium
AAATATAAAATCGCTTTATCGCACGGGAATTGCCGGCCCTCGTTTAAGTCCAGGTTGAAACTCATCCACTCCTGGTCTGTTGTTAGCCGCATCCATTTCCTTTTGGGCAGCAGCGCGTAGATATTCCTTGAAAGGTGTAACACGGTCCCTGTAGTTGCTTATTTGTGTAACCAGGTAACGTGTTTGCAACGTCCCTCCTTGACCTGCATTAATGTCAGGTACACCCCTTTCTAATGAATAACCCTGAAACACATGAAAATGGCGCCGGCAAGGTAAACCACCGCGCGTTGAACATGGTTGGCAAGTCTCTTGATCTTGCCCATGTGAATCAGTCCTATCTCTTTGAAGGACTGGGGTATCGTGCGGATAATTGTCCGGAGTGGATTCCATGGGATGACTGGGTTCAAATCATGAATCGCTTGCATGAGGAAGTGGGCTCAGACACAGATTTGAGGAAGGTTGGCTACGATGTGTTCAAGGCCCCGTCTGCTATCTTTCTTCTTCGCCTGGTAGGCTTCTTTGCTGATCTTGGCAGCATGTTGATGCGCATGAATGAACTGATCATGCGGACGTTCTTCAAGGGTCTTGAGTTTGAAACCAAAATTGACAAAGCCCGCAGTATTTGCGAAGCGCACATCACCATCCCTGAGCACCTGACAGCTTCCCGCTCTTTTCTTGTCATGTCGGCTTCTGCTTATGAGGCCATTTTTCAGCAGCTGAAAATCGACTACAAAGAATTCGAATACAGCTGTACCGACCGAAAGGCTGTGTACTCTTTCAATTATCAGGCTTCGATGGGAATGTTGGCAAGCCTCCGCCGGATGTACCGGGTGATTGTTGGGGCTGATTACGCGGTGCGTCAGATTGCTGCCAATGAAGATGAACTGCGGCGGCGACTCGAAATTGTAGAGGCTGCGCGTGCCGAGGCAGAGGTGCTGCGCGCCAAGGAGCATACTGCACGAGAAATAGCGGAAGAAGCCTTGCAGGTGCGACAGCGTTTTTTGGCTGTTATGAGCCACGAATTGCGCACACCGCTGAATCACATTATCGGATGTTCGTCCATTCTGTTGTCGGAAGAGCTTGAGGATGACAAGCGCGACTATGTAGACATTATTCAGCGTTCATCTTACAATTTGCTAGAGCTTATCGAGTTGGTGCTCGACTTTACCAGTGCCGGCACGTTGTCTGGCGAGACACCTCAAAGCATGTCGATTTATGACCTGCTGGATCCACTGATCGAGAAGGCGAGGTACGATTGTCAACTCAAGAGTCTGGCTTTTGAGTATCCGGAACTTGAAGGTGAAGAGCGCTATGTGGTTGTGTATGCCGGCCATCTAAAACGCATATTGCGACTCCTGCTCGACAATGCCATTAAGTTTACCTCGGAAGGTGTTATCCGATTGTCCGTTTCTTTCGACTCAGACAGCATGCTGGTAATCGCAGTAGAAGATACCGGAATAGGCATCCCGGAGAACTGGCAAGCAGAGATCTTTGAACCGTTTCGGGCTGTTGATTCTTCAGATACCAGATCAGCCGGTGGCATTGGACTTGGACTAACGATTGCGAGAAAACTTGCACGAGAAATTGGCGGTGACCTCGTCTTGAAAGAGAGCAACCAGGCTGGTTCTAACTTCATTCTCTCTGTGCCCATCAACATGAGTGTGGAACAAGAACGACCTGCAACGGCTACAGAAGAAGGGAAGTCTGAGTAATCTATATCCTGTATGTCAGTAACTGCTGGTACTGCTGTGCCGCACACAACCTCTTTTTCGTTGATCGAAACGATGCATTACAGGCATCGCATACGGTTCCTGTCTGATCACCTTGCCCGCATGGCTGCTTCAGCGGCCCATTTTGCCATCCCGTTCGACAGCAGTGCTGCTAATACTTGTATCAAAGAAGTTATTGCACGCGATATTAAAGGAGATGGCGCGCATAAAGTACGCATAACACTAAATAGCGATGGTGTTTTTGCCGGCACAGCAAGCCGGGTTATTCGGATACCTAGGCGGCATCGAAAGCTTTGCATTTCGCCGCTGTTGGTTGATCAGGCGAATCCTTACTTCCACCATAAAACGACGCGACGGGCGCTGTATGAGTCAGAATTTTCGCGTGCAGGCGCAGCAGGCTATGATGAGGTACTTTTTTTCAATACCCGCGGGATGCTTGCCGAGGGTAGTCGGCACAATGTGTTTGTTCGAATAGCCGGCACCATTTTCACACCTCCGCCGGCAAGTGGTGTTTTGCAGGGTGTGTATCGGAAGCAGATTTTATCCAGGTGCCCACAAATTAAGGTGCGGCCCATTCGACGGGCTGAATTGATGCAGGCATCAGACTTGTATCTGACAAATGCGGTTCAGGGGCTCCGGCGCTACGTCTGTCGCGGCAAATTTGAGGTGCTTAGTTTCCCGAAGCCGGAGAGTACATAATGTGTGCCCAGGGAAGACCGGCGTCCATCAACCAGGGAGCACCTTCCATCGGAGCCTGGCTTGAGAGTCCGGTTGATTCAGTTGTTGCGTAAGGCATGTACATCACATAGAGGGGCCGCACGTCAGATACTTCACCGGTTTCGAGGTTGAGGCTGCTTGCACTACCAAAAAGCTGATACAATGCTGCTGGTTCTTCTGGCATTTTGAGTGTGCCGGCTTCAATTTCATTTAAACGTGTTTCTCTTGATGTATTCCGATCAGCACCTTCTTTTTTGAGTTGGCGGCCGCGCGACATGAAGGGATCCATGGTGTTGTGATAGCAGGCCGCATGAAAACGGTCGTCAAAGGGATTGTCTGCCAGGCAGATGAAATCGTTGTTTCCTGCGCGCAGTTCAATCATGTCACCCGCTTCATTAAAACCCAGGACCTGTGCGCCATCTTTGAGGTCTTCCGGAGCAGGAGATGTCGCGCCGGCAATCTGAATGTCAGCTGCAGGAAGTGATTGAGCGTGCAGCAGGGAGCAGGGGAAAACCAGGGCGATTGCGGAAAGCAGCAACGTAGATACAAGGCACGTGGCAAAGAAACGCATGGGCTTAGGGAGTGATAAGCGTTGGAGAAAATTGAACGCTCCCAATATACTACATCATTTACCTTAAAAGCATACCGTTAATACAGCGATTCGTACGCTTCACGCCATGTTTTTCGCAATGCCTGCAAAAGACTGGCAGCGATTTCGAATTTGTTGTTGTGGATGAGGTTGAGGCAGATCGTGTATGATTGGTCGAGACTTTCTGAAAGGCTGTTGTTTTTTGAGTGCTGCAGGCTCTCAATAAGTACCTGAATTGCTGTGATTGCGTGTGGCGCGTTGCGGGTTGTGCAACCCCAGATGGCTTCGCTGTAAGCGATCATCAAGAGCTCAAAAGGTTTGGCGCCGCAAAGCCGGCCTTTTTTATATCGGGATATGGCGTAAGAACGTTTCACGCAGCATGCTGGTCAGGGACCTCGCTGCCTGCGGGAAGCAGGCAGCGAGGCAATACGCAGGTAGAACTAATTTGGTGGAGGAGAGGATGCAGAGATGTGTTATGGCATTAAAAGATGCGCGATGGGAAGAAGGGGATTGGTGAGGATTGACATTGCTACGCTGGGTGCCGGTGTGATGCAATCGGTAAAGATACCAGCACCCAGTGCAGCGCGGCGAAATTTAGTGACGCAACGCTATTGTCGGGGGCCCTCTCTCTGGAAACAGCGCTTCAATAAACACCGGAAGCGTTGCATGCTCGAAGACAGAAACCGGTTTGGATATGCGTGTTAAGGTTTTACGAGGTGGCCGTTTTGAGATTGTGGTCATTTGCATTTCCGCGTATTAAACGCGACTTAGATAGGAGCTTGTGATTGCTATTAGGCGACTATCCACGAGGAAGGAATCTGGTGAGGATTTTTTATTGGATAGATCACCCGAATGTTTTATCGACCAATTTGTGGCCGACTTAAGCACATAATGGATATTCTCCAAAATTTTTTGGATAAAAGGGCGATTGAGGCCCGTTTGAGGGCCGGCGGTATTGCATCAGCCGCACTCGATCAGGTGGCTAAACTTTTCCAGGATGTAGCGCGCACTATGTGTGGCGCTGGTCTATCGGCTGACAGCAAAGTGATTGCATGCTGGGTGCCCGGCCGGATAGAGGTGCTCGGCAAACATACCGATTACGCCGGCGGATCTAGTTTGCTTACCGCTTCCGAACGCGGATTTGCTGTCCTTGTGTGTCCAGGTCAAACAAACGATATCACAATGCTGGATGCGGGCCGTGGCGTCGCATGCACCTTCAATCCGCAGGGAGATGTGGCCGGCGAACTGCCGCCCTGGGCTTTATATCCACAGACCGTGATAAAACGGATTCGAGCGAATTTTGATATGCCTGCAAAAGGCGGAGTAATCGGATTCAGCAGCAATGTACCACGGGCTGCCGGCATGAGCAGTTCCAGTGCACTTATTATCGTTACCTTTTTAGGATTGTCATGCTTTGGTCCACTGGAAAAACATCCGGGCTATCTTAAGGCGATTAAAACAGAGACCAACCTGGCAGACTACCTCGGGCACATCGAGAACGGCAAATCTTATAAACAACTGATAGGAGATGGTGGTGTGGGTACGCTTGGCGGAAGCCAGGACCATACAGCAATTGTTTGTGCAAAACCACGTCATATACTCCACGCTGCATTTCAGCCGACCCGCGTGATTAACCACGTCCCATTACCCGAAGATCTGGTGTTTTGTGTAGGGGTGAGCGGCGTACGCGCAAAAAAAACCGGTGCTGCCAAAGCTGCTTATAATGCCGCAAGCACGCGGGTTACCAACATCCTGTCGTGGTGGAACGGCCGTTTCAGCCACCATGCAAACTCGCTAGCGGATATTGTGGCTGATGAATCGTTCGACTCGGAGGTCGTTTTGAGTGAACTGGGCGCGCAAGAAGAAGGCCTCCTTGATCGTTTTGTCCAGTTTGTTCGGGAGACCACGCAGCACATTCCCGGAGCGGTTGAGGCCTTGCAGCACGGGGACCAGTTATCGCTCGGTGTACATGTCCGGGGTTCTCTTGCCGATGCGGTCAAGAGATTGGGCAACCAGGTGCCTGAAACGATAGCACTTGCCGGCCTGGCGAGGCCAAACGGCGCTGTAGCTGCTTCTGCATTTGGCGCCGGTTATGGAGGATCGGTTTGGGCGTTGGTTGATAAGGCGCAGGCCGCGGTATTTCTGGATAAGTGGGAGGCTGCATACAGGCAACAGTATCCTGCGCAGGACGAAGCGTCATTTTTTATAGATGAAACGGGGCCGGCTGCTTTCAAACTCTCATCAGTGGCTTAAGGCAAAAACGGCGCATTGGTGAGAATATGCTACAAACAGGGTAATCCGGCGCATTAATTACAAGGACGGAGAGCCTGTATTGCTTTTTATCACCAATAGGTAGACCACATTATGAACGCCCCTAAACAAGCCACCTGGACGATTGCCATTTTCATTGCAGCTGTTGCGATGATCCAGGAATTTAACCTGTTTGATCTGAATCTCGGCGCTTACACCTTTTACATGATGATTGCCAGCGTTGCCTTGCTTGCAATTGCTTCCAAATTAAAAGGCATTTAGGGGCCGGCCGGCCAGTTGGCCGGCTCTTTCTGTTTCCTGCAGATTATTACCCGCGACTTATTTCCCACAGACAGCACGGGTCATTTCTGCTAGGCTTTCTTCCACCGGACCCATCCCCATAGTTGCTCGCCGTTCGTTTACCGTATCTGGTTCTTCTAACGGGGCAAGATGGAGACCTTCATCGGTACACTCCCATATCGGTTGGGTGCCGTAGCGCTGCTTGCGGTCGTGATTGACTGCAACCCGGTCGAACAGATAGGCATAGTTGGATTTGCTAACGCCGTCGTTGTCGAGGTAGGGCGTCATGCGATCCAATGCAAGTACCTGGAAAGCCGGGTCGCGGTCTGCATGCTGCACCAGAAGCCATGCATGCGCTGAGATGCGTTCGCCGAATCTGTGGCTGTCGACCCAGTCATATTGGTCGAGCACGGTCTTCATATACGTAGTTGATTCTACATCAATCAAAACGCCGTAGGCTCTGCTGAGGGCACTGCGCCACAGCTCGGTCCCGGGTTTTCGTTGCTGGCTGAATCGACTATACGCCCTGCGCCGTGCCTGGTCTTCTGCCCATAGCGTGGAGATTTTTTGTTGGACTTCTGCTATGGCAGCATCTTTTGAAGGCTCGAACTTGTCGCGCTTTTTAAGCTTCGTATACTCTTTGGCGTACTGCTTGTCGTAGTCCTTTTTTCCCTTATCAAAGGCTTTGACGCAGGCTTTGTGATTTTTTGATGCCTGGGCAGACGCAACGCCGGCGTCTATCAGCGCAGCGGCAGCCCGCTCTGCGGCCGTAAAGCTACCTTCATCGTCATAGGTCAGTTGCACGGTCGCCAGCCCTGTAGTATCTGCACCTTGTTTGTGCTGCCAGGCACAATAATCGTAGGCTGCAGCATCTTCTGGTGCTCCGAGTAGTGGGACGAGCGGCTGGGCTTGTGCCAGAGCTGGCAGTAGAAGGAGCGCCGTAAGGATAACGCTTTGTGGACATTTCATCTCTTTGCTTGATAATTTGATGACGCTGTGGGCTCCGATAAGCTAGTCAGTATGATAACGGCTGGGTCGCGAGAATGGTTACAGGAGTAAGGAGTTTGGGGGTAATACCGTACGTCATGCCGGACTAGATCTGGTATCCAGACCGCGTCGGGCGAAGACAGAATCCTGCATCAAATGCGGCTGTTACATGACCTCGGATAGGCCAAGCCAACTGCTCGCCCATATTCTTCGCACGGCTCAGCGTGACAAGGAGGGGAGCTTGGCAGTTGCGTATTTAACCATTAAATTGCATCCATGGCAGCATCACGTTTATCGAACGGCAAAGCCGAAATACGCAAAACCACACCCACCGATGCATCCTGGATGGCAGCCGGTTTCCTGGGAATGGGTTGGGCGAAGCCCGATGGCTACTTCGAAGCGCGGTTGCTAGAGCAAGCCTCGGACGCGCTGGTGGTGCTGGTTGCACGGGTAGGAGAGGCGTACGCCGGCCACGGACTGGTGCGATGGGAAAGTAGCTATGAACCTTTTGCTGTAGCCGGCATTCCTGAAATACAGGACCTGAATGTATTGCCCGGTTACAGGAATCGTGGTATAGGCACGCAACTGCTCGATGCTGCAGAGTCGTCTATAGCAACCAGGAGTCCGCTAGCTGGAATAGGTGTTGGCCTTTATGCTGATTACGGTGCAGCCCAGCGGCTCTATGCAGGACGTGGCTACCTTCCCGATGGCTGTGGGATCAGCTATGATAACAAGCCGGTCATTAAAGGTGAGCAATATCCTGTAGATGATAGCATGGTACTACACTTTATCAAAAAGCTACGATAGCGTTGGGGTTGCATGCCGTTAGCCGCAAACTAAAGCATACCCTGCACCGTTTTCTTATCTTGAGAGACCACCCGCTGAAAAGGTTTACAGCCAATCAAAAACCAGCTATGAAGACACAAGAAATTACCCTCAACATAAATGGCGAAGCGGTGACGCTGCAGGTTGAGCCAGAGATGCCCCTCCTGTGGGTGCTGCGCGATGAATTGAACATGACGGGCACCAAGTTTGGATGCGGTGTTGCCGCCTGTGGCGCGTGCTCTGTGATGTTGAATGGCAATGTGATACGCAGTTGCTCGTACCCTGTGGGTGCCACGGTCGACCAGGAAATCAAAACCATCGAAGGCCTTGCTGAAGACGGAGAGCGAACCGCCGTGCAACAGGCATGGATCGATCACCAGGTGCCTCAGTGCGGCTACTGCCAGTCGGGTATGATTATGGCGGTAGAAGCCATGCTTGACCGCACCCCCGAGCCTACCGACGACGATATCGACCGCACCATTACCAATATTTGCCGGTGTGGTACCTACCAACGCATCCGTGATGCAGTTCATGACGCGGCAGAGAAACGCCTGAATGAGCAGCAGCAAACCACCTGATATTTCCAACTTGGTCTTGAAATAGAACGATGACTGAAAACAAAAAGAAAAAGACGAGTTGGACCCGGCGCGCGTTTATGGCTGCCGGCGGTGTATTAGGAGCTGGACTCGTTGTTGGAGTGGGCGGCATGGCCTACGTGAACCGCAAAATTCAGCAGTATTCCGGTACAGGCATGGGTGAAGGCGCTTCGCTCAATGCATGGATTCGTATTGCACCGGATAACTCGATCACGCTTGCAATTCCGCGCGCAGAAATGGGGCAGGGGGTGTATACCTCATTGCCAATGATGATTGCGGAGGAGCTTGAAGTTGAGTTGGACAACATCGAAGTGATGCATCCCCAACCTGAGTCGCCTTACGCCAATGTATTCATGGTGACGCAGCAACCTCCCAACTTTTTTGAAGGGTATTCTGTGCAGCAGAAAATGTTTGCATTTATGACCATTGTTGGGACCGGTGGGAGTACTACCATTTCAGACGGCTTCTACAACATGCGTTACGCCGGTGCAACTGCGCGTGAAATACTCCGAATAGCTGCTGCAAATCGGTGGGGTGTGGACGTTGCCCAAACTGAAGTCCGCAATCGCACCGTTGTGCACAAAGATGATGGTAGCTCTCTCACATATGGTGAACTTGCTGCTGAAGCTGCCATGATCGAGTTGGAGGAACTGCCGGCGCTCAAAGAAAAAAGCGCCTGGACAAAAATTGGCAAGCCTGTTCCACGTGTCGATATCCCCGGCAAGGTGAACGGAACTGCTGAATTTGGGATAGACGTCCGACTCGACAACATGCTGTACGCTGCAGTACGTTATCCTGATGTTGTAGGTGGCAAAATCACGGGCATCACTAATCGGGCCGAAGTAGAAAATATGGCGGGTGTCGAGAAAGTGGTCTTGACGGACTTCGGTGCTGCGGTAGTTGCAAACAATACCTGGCGTGCAAGGAATGCTGCAGCTATACTCAAGTTACAAGTTGAAGATGCTGGCTATGCAAACCTGTCGACGGATAAAGTCAACAGAGAGCTGGAAACAGTTATGGCAGCCGGCGAAGCCACAATTCACGAGGATGTTGGCAACACCGATGACTCATTTGCCACCCCAACGGGCGCGCTGGTCAAAGCCACCTACCATGTGCCGTATCTTGCGCATGCGACCATGGAGCCTATGAATTGTACGGTGTTATACAACGAAGGGCGGGTTGAACTGTGGACGGGACACCAGGCCATTTCGGTTGTGTTAGAGCAGGTTGCTAAAGTGACCGGCGTAGCATCAGAACAGATCCACATCAACACTACCTACCTTGGTGGCGGATTTGGCCGGCGGGGTGAGTTTGACTACGTCACCATTGCGGCTGCCGTTGCTAAAGAAATGCCCGGTACACCCGTGATGACAGTATTCTCACGCGAAGCAGATATGCAAAACGACTTCTATCGGCCAGCTGCTACGAGCGCATTTCGGGCTCTAGTAGATGATGATGGTGGGTTAGCAGCCTGGGAGAATTACGTCGTGCAACAGCCAGTAGGATATCAAGCAATGCAGCGGTTGGCGCCAGGACTTCCTGCATCCAAAGAGCACGACGAGCCTTCAACAGAGGGCGCTCGCGGCCTGCCGTATGCGATGAACAATTGCCGTGTAAAATTCAGCCCTGTGGATTTACCGCTTCCCATTGGATTCTGGCGCAGCGTGGGCAGTAGTCAGAATGCCTTCTTTACAGAGTGTTTCATCGATGAGTGTGCCCATGCAGCCGGCGTGGATCCGTACCAGTTCAGAAAAGCCAAATTGGGCAGCCATCCTCGCTTCGAGAAGGTACTCGACCGGGTAGCTGGAATGAGTAACTGGGGTGGACCGCTACCGGAAGGCACCTTTCAGGGTATTGCTCTGCACAAGAGTTTCGGCTCCATTGTGGGTCAGGTTGCACAGATCACCCGCGTTGACGAGAAGAAGTACAGCATAGATAAGTTTTTCTGTGTCATCGACTGCGGCACTTACATTAACCCGGATACGGTTGCAGCCCAGCTAGAAGGCGGGATTATCTTTGGCCTCTCAGCTGCTCTTTACGGCGAGATCACATGGAAAGATGGTGCTGTCCAGCAAACCAACTTCCCGACGTATGACATGGTACGCCTCAAAGTAGCACCACGTGTTGAGGTGGCGATTATGGAGAATGATGAATATCCGGGAGGAGTTGGGGAGCCGGGGACACCACCTGCGGCGCCGGCACTTGTAAATGCAATTTTTGCTGCTTCGGGCGTGAGGGAGCGCGTATTGCCGCTGAATAAGCAGGGATATGTGTTTGTGTAGATTAAAAGCTGATGGCTACTTCTTCACGTGTAAAAGCCGGGTGGCAGTGTATTCATCCGCAGATAGTCTGTAGAAGTATATGCCCTGCGGAAGCGTGTCTGCCTCGAATTCCAGTTGGTATTTGGTAGCCGGCTGATAGTGATCTACCAGCGTGGCAACACTGCGGCCCAATACATCGAATACCTCCAAACGAACTTGCGCGTCTTCAGCAAGCGTATAGCTGATGGTGGTGCGATTGCTAAAAGGGTTTGGGTATGCCGGATTAAGCGCGAACGTTAGCGGAGCGAGAGAAGGGGTGTTGAATGAAGCGTCTCTCTCAAAAGGCACGATGAAGCTTCCAGTTGAACCATTGATGGACATCGAAACAGCATCTACGTTTACCACGTCTTTTCTGCCTGCAGCGCTGATGGTGATACGGGTGTTGTACACTGCTTCATCCGTAGTTGGTGCCGTCGCCGAAATGGTGTATGTCTGCCATGATCGCGACAGTGAGACAGTCTGGGTTGTTGATTCCAATGGGTCGCTATAGATTTGCTGATTTCTGAAGCTGATATCAAGCTTGGCTTTATCTCCCTTTTTGCCACCGCGGAGCCATAGGGTTACCGTCACGTTGTCACCATTGGATGCCGGATTGGGCTGGTGAATACTTGCACGTTGCGAGAGCCGAATTGCGTAATTGCCATCATAGGCATTGGCTGGATTGTTTATACGTTTAACCCCTTTCTGGTTGGCATAGCGCCAGGCAAAACCGCCAAACGGTGCCGCTTCTTCAAAACTGCCATTGGCAACATCCCCGTTGAGTCCAAATCCGCTGACAACATCTGAAGCAGCGGATGTCCATCCCATTACGCCGGATAGATGTGTAGCAAGCACGTTCGCCATGCCAGCATGATCATATTCACTCCCGTGAAACTGCTCAAATACCCAGGGGAAAATGGTAGATGACATGTTGGCATCGTTACGTTCCGCAATCACTTCGTGGGTGTAGTTGGCCGGCTCGTTTTTATCCCAGCCAAAAGCATTGAAAAGCATAATGTGTGCCTGAGGATGAACGGTACGCAACGCATCCAGGAAGTTGTGGTAGTCCTGTTTGATTTCCGCCTTCGGTTTCCCCACATCGTTAGCGCCGAGGTTGACAACAACTACATCAGGGCGGTACCGGTCAAAATCCCATAAGGCTGACGCGTCCCACCAATCGGTCTGGTTGTATTTTTCGTGCAAAGACGAGATGGTTTCGCCACTTGCTGAAATGTTGTGGTATGAAGCATCGAACATGCGGGCAGTGATGCCGGCATATCCAAAAAATGAACCCCGCAAAGACGTGTAGGCTTCGTCTTCTTCTGATTCTAGCGACTGACCTGCCAGGTTGGAGTCGCCATAAAATTCAATTCGCCGCGTAGGAGGCGCAGGCGGGGGCAAGGTGCCGGCATTTGCTCCCGTTATGCTAAATCCAAAAAAGGTAGCATTGGTACCTTCGTAGGTTTCCTTGATCACTTCCACTTTGTGGGGGCCGGCAGAAAGACTTGTGGCAATCTGATAGGTTGCTTTGTTGGCTGTAACTGCAATTTTGTGGGATCCAGCAGTGTCATCATCAAGCACTACACGGAAGTACTCGGTCGCAGTACCCGCAGCAAGCGTAACAGAGAGGGCCTGTCCGGTAAAGTTCATTGTGATAGAGGCGCCTTGCCAGCCGGCAGCAGGGCGGGCGGGATTTGCCATGTCCCAGCGGCCCATGTAGTGCAACGCTTCGTCCGTTGGTGTTACATCAACCACGTTTCCTGTATCAGCGAAGCCAGCCATTGGCCAGGTCAGAGAAGCTGTTAGAAGGATGACGACGAAAGAACAGAAACGGGGAATCGTGAATGGCCGTTCCAACATGGTGTGTTCCAGGTTTAGCTTTTGGTAAATTAGATGCGGCTAAAATAGACGATAAAATTGATCCTTGCACACGCCTTTGGAGGCGGAATTGGCAGTGAGATGCGCCAAAAAGCGCATTAAGCTGGATACTGTATTCAGGTCAGAACCACAACCGTTAGTATGCATATACAGCTTCGCAATTCTTAGTGCCTGCAGCCTTTCGAAACGACTTTGGTGTACAGTCTGGCTTCTGCGCCGGCACTGAACATTTCTTATTGTACCCCAAC
>JBCCIM010000195.1 GCA_039111535.1 Bacteroidota bacterium
CACTCTTTACTCCTCACTCTTTACTCCTCACTCTTTACTCCTCACTCTTTACTCCTCACTCTTTACTCCTATCTGAAACAAAAAAATTAGCACAGACTCTATCTGAACCCCTTGCACCTCTGCCTAAAAGGCTCTAACGTTCATGCTCAGTTAACACCCACCTGTTAATCGCCTCTTTGGGGCAGTTGAAGCATGTCAGTGAACGCAGAACAACGCTTTTCTTCGCGCTGGGGTCTTTTGCTCAGTGTTTTAGGTATCGCCGTTGGTACGGGCAATATTTGGCGATTTCCTCGGATAGCCGCCCAAAACAGTGGCGATGATGGCGCCGGCGCTTTTTTGATAGCCTGGGCCATTTTCCTGGTTGTGTGGAGTTTGCCGCTTATTATTGCGGAATATGCCCTGGGCCGAAAAGGCAGAATGGGACTTGTGGGCACCTTCACTCGCATCGTTGGCGAGCGCTATGCATGGATGGGGGCCTTTATTGCGTTTGTTGCCGCTGCCATCATGTTCTACTATTCTGTAGTGGCCGGCTGGTGCCTCTTCTATTTTACCGAGATGTTAACCAATCCCTTACCGCTTAATACAGCGGCTTCTACAGCTGTATGGGAGAATTTCCAGGCAGGAGGGCGCCCCATCCTGTTTCACGGGATTGCAATGGGCTTTGGCGCCCTCGTGGTATGGCGTGGCATTTCTTCAATAGAGCGGGTGAACAAAATCTTAATCCCGACGCTCGTGTTGATTGTGCTGGTTGCTTTGGTGCGCAGTGTTACGCTATCCGGCGCTAGTGATGGGATTAAGTTCCTCTTTACGCCTGACTGGGAGCTGTTTGCCAGTCCCAAACTTTGGCTTGATGCCCTCACGCAGAACGCTTGGGACACTGGCGCAGGATGGGGCCTGATCCTCACGTATGGCGCCTACATGCAACGCGAGCACGGCATTGTTAAAAATTCCATTATCACCGGTGTGGGCAACAATACCGTATCCCTGATTGCAGCAGTTACCATCTTTGCCGCCGCGTTTGCCATCCTTGGCGCAGACATGTCGCGTACTGAGGTGCTTGCCGTGATGAAAGACAGCGGGCCGGCTTCTACAGGGCTCACCTTTATTTGGATGCCACAGATATTTGCAGCGATGCCAGGAGGCAACTTGTTTGCAATATTCTTCTTCCTTGGGCTCTCGTTTGCTGCGTTCAGTTCATTGATTTCCATGATTGAGCTGACGACACGTATTTTTGTCGATGGTGGCCTGTCACGCACAAAAGCTGTTGCTGCAGTTTGCTCTGTTGGCTTTTTGCTTGGTGTACCCTCTGCGATGAATCTAAACATCCTCGGCAACCAGGACTTTGTATGGGGCGTTGCGCTGATGATATCTGGTGCGCTGGTTGCCTTTGCTGTTATCCGCTATGGTCCGGGGCATCTGCGTCGTGAAGAGGTCAATGCTACGCCTGGGGACTGGGGTGTTGGTAAAGGCTGGGGCCTCATCATGCGCTACGCAATTCCTTTCCAGGCGATTGTGTTGCTGGTATGGTGGCTCTATCTCTCGATTACTGTGTATGCACCAGATACCTGGTACGACCCAACGGATCCGTACAGCTTTATGACGTGTGTCTTGCAGTGGGGCGCAGTTATGGTGTTCTTCATGCTTATTAACCGCTGGCTGGTTAGCCGGCTCAAGCGGGGTGCCCTCGTGCAACCCTAGCGACCATACGCCCTTGTTTTAGTATTTCAGGCCGTGATAACCCGTTAAAGCGTGTTGTTGCGGCCTGTTTTAGTATATCTTTTGATCGCCCGATATTACACGGTTTGGTAACGTATTTTCGTTCCGTCAGAAATTAAACCTGTCACGACCTCTGATAAAGTGTTTCGGTTAAATAAGGCTGTGAATCATAAGGCTTTTCCAGGTTTTTAAAATTAAGTCTTACCCGTACGACGATTGGGTACAGATTTTGATTTCAAGGGATACTTGTCAATTCATTGATAACAAATGCAAAAGTGACCCCCATTTCTTTTCAGGGCCTGGTACTCATATTTAACTACATCGTAATTAATTAATCACATGGTTTCTAATAGATTGCCGTCTGTTCAGGTGTGGACATTTTTTACAGTACTGTCCATTCTCCTTACAGCATTACCCACAAATTCTCAGGCACAGGTTAGCCACGTGCCTAAACCGCAATTGAACCAGAATGCCGCGCGCAACGCGCTAGATACGCGGCAGGTGTATAACCCGGCAGGTGCAAACAACCCGGTGTCTTTTGACGCAAGTGCGCTGGAGGGTGAAAACCTGGTACTGCCAACAACGCTGGATTTTGGTCCGGATGGCCGGCTTTATGTAGCCCAGCTCAACGGATTGATCAGCGCTTACACGATTGTTAAAAACGGCCCCAATGATTACGAAATCACCGATACAGAGCCAATTCGTGTACTCAAAGAGAATATTGACAACCACGATGATGACGGTCCACTCAATACCACAACCATCACACAAAGTGGTTTTCCGCTCGACTTGGCAGTAACACGCCAGATTACGGGTATTCTATTAACAGGTACACCGTCGAATCCAATCATTTACGCTACTTCGAGCGACCCGCGCCATGGTGGTGGTGACCTCAACGGCATTGATGATTCAGGACTGGATACCAACTCTGGCGTAATTAGCCGGCTCACATGGGATGGCAGCGCCTGGAATAAAGTCGATCTGGTTCGTGGCTTGCCGCGTTCTGAAGAAAACCACTCTGTGAACGGCATCCGGCTCGATGAAGCCAACAATATGATGTATGTCGCAGTTGGTGGCCTTACAAACGGCGGCGCGCCGTCCAACAACTTTACCCGCATCACCGAATACGCCATGGCTGCCGCCATTCTGAGCGTTGACCTTGGTGCTATCGAAGCGCTACCCCTGCAAGGGAGCGGAAACGAGTCTTATTACTACGACATGCCAACGGTTGATGACCCAACCCGCGACAACGTAAATGGCATTACCGATCCCTCAGATCCTGGCTATACGGGCGAAGACATTGGCGACCCGTTTGGCGGCAACAATGGGTTGAACCAGTCAAAGCTGGTTGCAGGTGGTCCGGTACAATTGCATGCCACGGGACTCAGAAATCCCTATGACCTTGTGATCATGGAGACTGCGCCATACACAGGCAACATGTACACCATTGATAACGGTGCAAACCCAGGCTGGGGCGGTCATCCCATTGGGGAAGGCAGTTACCCTGGCGCAAGTGCCGGCCTTTGTACAAACGATTATGATCCGGCTGAGCCTGGTTCCACAGGGCCCGGGCCAAACGACGGCCAGGTGAACAACCTGAACGGCATGCACTTCATCCGTGAACTGGAAGCCGGCCGCCCTTACTATGGCGGGCACCCAACGCCGATCCGTGGTAACCCTGCCGGCGCTGGACTTTATACCTATTTTGATGGAGCCGGTACGTTTCGTACCAGCACAGCCGGACCCAATCCGCTGCCAGCTGACTGGCCGCCAATTCCTGTAAGCGAAGGATACCCGGCAGAATGTGACTTTCGTAACTCTGGTGAAGATGATGGGTCGATGGTTGATTACGTCCCTTCAACCAATGGCATGGCCGAATATACAGCGAGTAACTTCGACGGAGAAATTCAGGGTGCCATTATCTCAGCCGGCTTTAGCGGTGAGATTTACATCGCCAAGCTCAATGCGGCTGGCGATGCCGTAACCAATGGCGTTGAAGAGCTCTTCAGCAACTTCGGCGTGAATCCCCTTGACGTCATCGCACAGGGTGACGATGATCCGTTTCCCGGCACGATATGGGCTGTAACCTATGGCTCCTGGAGCGTAACAGTGTTTGAACCGGTTGAAGGCGTTGTCTGTAACGGTGGCCCCGGTGCCCAGGACGATGATGGCGATGGCTATAGCAACGACGATGAAATTGCAAATGGCACCAACGAATGTAGCGCTGCAGACAAGCCAAGTGACGCTGATGGCGACCTGATATCCGACTTGTCCGATGCTGACGATGACAATGATGGGACCGATGATGTGGATGACGCTTTTGCTATCGATGCAGCCAATGGCATAGGTAACACGTTGCCCATCAAGTACGACCTGTTCAACGAAGATCCGGCAACCGGATTCTTTGGGCTGGGCTTTAACGGACTGATGACAAATGGTAGCAGCGATTACCTCGATCAGTTCGATACCGCCAATGGCATTTTTGGCGGTACAGCTGGTCTGCTTACCTTCCCCAGTGTAACGGATGGCAATGCGCTTGCCGGCTCGAACGACCAGGATAATGCGTTGCAGTTTGGTGTTGATGTATCGAGTGCTACTGCGCCGTTTGAAGTAGAAGTTCTGATCAAACCGCCTTTCTTTAGTGCCACAACGCCACAAGATGGGCAATCACAGGGCTTTTATGTCGGTACCGGTGACCAGGATAACTACCTAAAAGTTGCCCTTGCAGCCAACGGAGGAAATGGTGGCATTGAAGTGGTATGGGAGAATGGTGGCTCTGCCACAACAACCCTTTATGGCGACAATCTTGGCGGTGGTGAGCAGATCCCTGATGACGTATTGAATGCCAGTGGATCGTTAAGTCTTTTCTTACAGGTAGATCCGGCTGCCGGCACTGCGCTGCCAGGCTATCAGGTAGACAACAACGAGCCGTTTTACATGGGTAGCCCAATCAGCCTTTCTGGTGATGTTTTGTCTGCACTCCAGAGCAATGGACAGGCGCTTGCTGTGGGTATTATAGCGACATCTGATGGTCCCGGATCACCTTTTACCGCAACATGGGACAAAGTAGATGTAACCACGATCTCCAATGGGGCATCAGCTCTTGTTGAAATTGCCACGCCGGAAGACATAGATGCTAGCACAGTTGCCGGTGGCAGCATCAGTGTTGAGAATACCTCGACGAACGGCCAGAAAATTACCAATGTAACCTTTGATCTTAGCACAAGTATCTTCCCGGATTTAGTGTTTGACCCGGATGGTTCTGCGGGTGACAATACGGGCAAAGGCTTTACGCCAGACAATGGTCAGAGCCAGACAGGCTTTGCCAATGCTTCGCTCGAATCGCCACATAACGGCACGAACGGCGAAGACGGCTACGACGCTGTTACGGCTACTTTTACTGATTTTGATCCTGGCGATTCGTTTGGCTTCTCAATTGATGTTGACCCAACAACAATCAAAGGGGCAAGCGCACCGGGACCAGGTGAGTCTGGTAGCGTATCCGGACTTGAGTTGTCTGGCGCCTCCGTTACGGTGAGCTTTGACGATGGCTCGGAGTATACAGCTGAACTGTTCCAGGTTGAGGGCAGTGTGAGTGCATCTGCCGGCTTTGCTGCAGCTGACATTCTTGGCGCGCCGGCCATTAGTGTACCCGGCGCCTCAACCCTGAAATCAAAAGTAGACGACCTCGAACAGACCATCCGCGTCAGTGGCGATATCGGACAGCAGGTGCGGCTTATGGTTGTTGAAGCGGCGCTATTCCTGTCGGGGGGGGGCTTTGATGTCGATGCTTTTGAAGCCAATACGGCGCTGGCTGTGCAAGAATTTGACGAAACGATTGGCGGGAGCGGCTTTATAGACTTTAATGTTACGCTGGGCAACTCGCAGGCAGAAGGAGGCATCAACTACGCAGCCGCTGTGTTTGAAGACGCAGATGGCCGATCAGGAGATGTTTCTGATGTTGTGGTACTCGATTACGACCCGGACGGCGTTGCAACAACCATTGTTCGTATTAACGCGGGTGGCCCAACGGTATCGGTTAATGGCGTGAGCTGGGATGCTGACCAATTCTTTGTTGGTGGCGGTACATTTTCCAATACAACGGAAATTGCTGGTACTGACTCAGATCAGATTTACCAGACAGAGCGTTTTGATGCCGGCATGAGCGGCTTGTCGTACAACATCCCGGTACCGGGTGACGGCAACTACAATGTGACGCTGCATTTTGCTGAGATCTTCTTCGGCGCACCCGGTGGAGGCGCTGAGCTTGGCGGGCCTGACAAACGCGTATTCAGTATTGATATTGAAGGCGGGCAGGCATCCATTACAGACCTTGATATCTACGACGAAGTCGGTGCTGCAACAGCGCTGGTTTATACATTTGAAGACATCAATGTGACCGATGGCGCGCTAGAGATTGCGATGACATCCAGTGTGCGGGAAGGCAAGTTTTCTGGCATTGAGGTGTCAACACTCGGCGACCCGAGCCCGATAACTGCTTCGCCAAATCCGATTAACTTCTATGTTGCAGAAGTTGGCGGCACCGCAAACGACCGCACCATTACCATTGAAAATAGTGGAGGAGACGATATCACGGTAACAGGTGTTTCGTACTCCGGATCGGGGGCTGCAGACTTTACGAATGCGTTTACTTCTGCATTCAACATTGTTGGCGGCGGATCGAGCGAACTGGACATTGGATTTGCACCAACTTCAGCCGGCGCAAAATCTGCCCAACTCGAAATTGCTTTCACGGGCGGGTCTGGGTCACCAGCTAAGCTCACTGTAAATGGCGTTGGGCAGGCCGTCTCAAACGGTGAAGTGCTCTATCGCGTGAATACTGGCGGAGAAGCGCTGGCTTCACTTGACGGCAAACGCGTTTGGGCCGAAGACCAGACACCGTTCTCTGCCAATGCGCTTGGGCAGGCCAAAGTGGGTGCGCCATCACCGTTTGTGAACTCTCTTGGCGCCGGCGACCATACCTTTGGTACCCTGGATGATGTGACCCTTGACGGCACCGTGCCTGGCAGCGTACCGCCTGAGGTATTCAAAACAGAGCGTTGGGATCCGGCTACGGAGCCAAATCAGCAGTGGAGTTTCCCTGTGCCTTCCGGCACCATGGTCGAAATTCGGGTATTTCTGGCAGAAATCTTCCTGACAGACGATAACAATGGGACCGATGGCCCCCGCATTTTTGATATCTCGGTAGATGGTGTCGTGCCGGCCGTATTTGATAATATCGACGCCTTTGCAGAAGTAGGGCACGATGTGGGTATCATGAAGTCGTTCACAACAACCAGTGATGGTGTTGTTGATCTGGAGATTTTCAAAGATGGCGGCGAAAACTTTGCCGCAGTAAAAGCCATCGAAATTATTGATCCGACCCTTGTCAGTAACGAAGGAGAAGATACTGTTATACCAAGTGCCTTCCGGCTTATTGGCAACTATCCAAATCCATTTAATCCGACAACCAACGTGATATTTGAAGTGCCACAGCCGGCGCTGGTATCCGTTGAGGTATACGACGTAATGGGGCGTCAGGTACTCGAAATTCCAGCCCAGGGCTTTGCGCCAGGTGCCGGACAGCTCACACTGGACGCCAGTAGCCTGAGTTCGGGTATTTATCTTTATCGCGTGGTTGCCGAAATGAGCACTGAGACCCAGGTTAAAACGGGTCGAATGACTTTTGTGAAGTAATTAATTGAGTAATACAGTGATGTAGCACTTCCGTTTGATTCTGTAGCCCGGATTAAATCCTCTGGCTCAGGGCCAAACGGAGGTGTTGCGGCGCTTCATATAGTTTGTAGTAGTATGATGGATGATCAGAGCGCTTCGACAGATACAAAAACAATTCCCCCAGATCACATTTTACCCCAAGGATTAACCGATATCAGCCTGGAAGCAGACGCTTCATTGCAGCGCATGATATCCTGGCTCACAGCGGCACCTGTTCGGAATTTAACTGCCGGCAGAAAAGATTATGGCTCCTTCAGCCACGGTGTGCACGATAAAACGGGCCACAGCCCCGGCCAATACACTGAAATAACAGGCTATGGCGTGAGCGTTTTTGCGCACTTGTTTCGCTGGCGTGAAGACGAGAAATTCCTGCAAGGCGCTATCGAAGCAGCAGATTTTCTGCTTTCGATTCAACTTGATTCAGGGGCCTATCCGCACTGTCCTGACCCGTTACAGTCTTGTGCAAACGGAGAGCAGTATACGTTTGACACGTCTATGTGTACGATGGGCATCATGGATCTGTACCATGTGCACAAAGAGCAGAAATACCTGGATAGCGCAATTCGTGCCGGGGACTGGCTGCTTTCCATGCAGCGGGAAGATGGTGGATTTCTCGCCAAAGCCACAGCGCAGGCAGGCAACCTCAATACTGGCAATTTCTTTGGGGATGGGAGCTGTATCCATGTCAAAAATGCCATGGCGTTGCTGAAACTGGCAGAATATGCGAAAGCGCCACGGTTTGCTGAAGGCGCGCGCAAAGTATGCGACTACGTACTTGGATTGCAGCGCGAAGATGGGATGTTTTGGTCGATGCCGAGCAAAAATTTCGTTTTTACCCACGCACATTGTTATGCCTGTGAAGGATTTATTTCAGCGGGTGCTTACCTGGGCGAGGAACGATACACGGAAGCAGCCCTTCGGGGCGTGGCCTGGTTACAGCAGGTACAGAACGAAGACGGATCCGTTTACCAGGTCTACGAAGACAGCCGAAAGCTAAAAAGACGCGCCCGTCAATCGGTACATGCGTTCAAAGCGGCTGACGCAACATCACAGTCCGCACGCCTCTTTGCCCTCGCCGGCAGCGGATACACACCGAACTACAAAAAAGCCATTGCTTTCGTAAAAGAAGAGATGCAAAGCGAAAGCGGTGGCCTGCATTATATAAAAGGTAGATTTCGGACCGATTACATGATGTATACGTGGCCAACAATGTTTGCCATTCAAGCGATAGAATTTGCACATCGACCAATTTCAGCCAGAGACCTATTCTAGGGATCGATATAAATTTATATGAAAGATAAAGCAAAGGTGGTTGTCATTTTTGGCACCCGCCCAGAGGCGATAAAAATGGCGCCTCTCGTGAAGGAGTTACAGAAGCACCCGGATACTTTTGAAGCAATTGCCTGCTCTACAGGCCAGCATCGCGACATGCTGAAGCAGGTACTCGACGTATTTGAGATTGAGCCCACACACGAACTCGATGTGATGGTGCCCAACCAGACACTGGCCGGCCTGACCTCTCGTCTCATCCAGCGCCTCGATACCTTGTTTGGCGAAATTAAGCCCGACTGTGTGCTGGTGCATGGTGATACAACGACAGCAATGGCGAGCGCACTCGCAGCGTACTACCATAAAATTCCGATTGGCCACGTTGAAGCCGGGCTACGTACCTACAACCGGTACGAGCCATTTCCCGAAGAAATGAACCGGCAACTGGTCGACGTGCTTTCCACGTTCCACTTTGCGCCAACGCAAACCGCAATCGACCACCTTAAGCAGGAAAATACGCCTGAAGACTATCTCTGTATTACAGGGAATACGGTGATTGACGCCTTGCACATTGTGGTTGAAAAAGAATGTGAGCTGCCGCTTGACATCGACTGGGATAACCGCCGCGTTATCCTCGTGACGGCACACCGCCGTGAGAGTTTTGGCGAGCCGCTGGAAAACATTTGTGACGCCCTCAATGAAATTGTGAACCGCTACGATGACGTAGAAATCATCTACCCGGTACATTACAATCCGAATGTGCAAAACACGGTGTATGGCCGGCTAAAAGATATTGATCGCATTCACTTGATGGATCCACTCAATTACCTGGAGTTTGCCAAGCTGATGTCGAAAAGCTACATCATCCTGACCGATTCTGGTGGTATCCAGGAAGAGGCGCCGGCGCTAGGCGTGCCCGTGCTTGTGATGCGAGACGTAACAGAACGCCCTGAGGCTGTGGAAGCCGGCACGGTGCGCGTTGTAGGTACCGATACCAACAACATCGTTGAGCAGGTAGCAAAATTGATGGACGAAGCAGAACACAAGTCTATGTCGATGGCCATCAATCCCTACGGAGATGGCACTGCCTCCGCAAACATTGTTCGTATCCTTAAAGAAGCGCTCTAGCAATGAACATTCTCTGGATTCCTCACAGCCCCTCGGAGCCCGGCGCGCATCGGCGTGATCAGTATTTTATTCAATTGCTGAAAGACCGGCACCATATTTACACCCTCACCTGGGAGACCTGGAAAGGGGGCGATCGGCTCAAAGCTGTGTTCGCTGGCCTGCGGTTCTACCCGCTGACCATCGATGATCTGGATGCGTACCATGTTCGCCGCATACCCGACTTTACAAAGCCGTTTCGCAGCAAAGACTACAAAAATGTAGGCATCAACGAACGGTTCTTTCATGCAGATATCCGTCGCATTGTCAAAGAGCAGGATATCGACCTTGTGATTGCAGGACCTACCAGCTTCATGACTGGCTATCCGCCGTTTGACCTGGATGTGCCGCTCATTTTCGACTATCTCGATTGTGCGGACTGGGATGCAAAACCGGATCATCCTGAAATCACCTACATGGAAAAGTCGGACGCAATTCTTTGCGTGTCGAGTATCGCCAAAGAACGGGCAGAGCGGTACGATAAGCCGTCGCTTTACCTGCCTAACGGCGCTGACGTCAACAAAATGCGTAACGCGTCCGGTGATGCTGTGCGCAAGAAGTTGGGGCTCGAAAACGCCCAGGTAGTCAGCCTGATTGGACTAACATGTAGCTCCAGACTGTATTTCCTGGAGTCGGTATTGCTTGCAAAAAAGCAACTGCCAAACCTGAAATGTTTACTGGTTGGTCATTCGCCGGCTATTGAGGCAGCGCTCGCCAAAATTCCGAATGCCGAGGATACCTTCCTCTTTACAGGACCTGTGCCATACGCCGAAATTGCCTCATACTTCGCAGCAACAGACGTGGGCATGTATCCGGTAGATGAAGCCGTCTATTACGATGCTGCATCGCCAATCAAGATTTTTGAATACACAGCTGCCGGCAAACCAATTGTTGTGCCGCGCATCACGGAAGCAGAGCGTCTTGGCTTTGATAATCTCGTCTTTGCATCACCAGATGCCGAGCCGTACGCGGAAGGTATCGTGCAGGCGTTTACCAATCCGCCGCCGACGCATGTGCCGAAGGTTGACCAGTTCGACTGGCAGTACCTCGCGGAGTCGCTTGACAAGTTTCTGATGCAGTTTGATCCAGCAGCAAAGCCGACCCCAGCGCCGGCTACAACCTAGACGCATGAATATCAGCGAAGAAGTACCTCCTGCCCTGAAAAGTAATACCATTCAGCAGGCGAGCCAAAACGGCAATGGCCCGTTTCCCTTGCGGATGTTCTTTGGGCACCACAAATGCGCCACCGGTTGGATTGACAACATCCTGCGCGAGATCTGCCTGCATATGGGCATCTCGTTCAAAATTGTGCATCAGCCATACTCATTTGAGCAGTATGGCACCCTGGGGCCCCTTGTAAAGCAAGAAAAACTCCAGTTTCTATCGTACATCAATACCGATCTGCGCTATACCCATGACCTGGAAGTATACCGCGCATTTCATGTCGTGCGAGATCCGCGAGACATTGTGGTTTCTGCCTACTTTTCCCATCTGCACAGCCTGAAAGCGCCAACATGGGATGAACTGAATACGCTTCGGGATAAGTTGAGCGGCCTGTCCAAAGAAGAAGGGCTCTTCTTCGAACTCGAATATTTGCAGGATCAGTTTCGGCGTATGGGGGAGTGGGACTACAACCAGGACCACATCCTTGAAATCAAAATGGAAGAGCTTAGCGCAGATCCCGTGGGGAAATTTCAGGAGATCCTGGAATTCATGGAGATGTTCGACCCTGAAGAACGCGCCGGCCTCGGGCTAAAGATGCGTAACATGCGGCTCAAAATGAACCGCCTCAATCACAAAGGCCGGCGGTTTATGCCAGGGAAGATGCCAATTTTTATGGTACCCAAAAGGCCGCTGTACACGTTCCCACGTGTTGCCCTGCAAGAAGTGACGGAAAAGCTGAGCTTCAAACGTATGGCGGGCGGCCGTAAGAAAGGGGAGGAAAACATCAAGAGCCACTACCGTAAAGGGGTGCACGGTGATTGGAAAAACCACCTCAACGATGATCATATAGCCTACTTCAAAACCCACTACAACGATTTGCTTATCAAGCTGGGTTACGAAGAAGATGGCAACTGGTAGCGAAACCGTTACTGCCTGATAATATTGGAAACTAGATTTGAAACAGAAGCACGCAGCCGGCTGCGTGCTTCTGTTTTTTATCCCCCTTCTGCGATTGCCCGCGCTTTGCCCATATAGTCGGCAAGCGCTTTCTCTATTGCGCCTCGACTGGCTTTTTCGGCGCCTTCTGTTTTGTACATGTTGCCAAGAGAACGCGCAATACCGGCGTCGCCACCGGTGAATGCATGGATCATCTCTTTCATACGGACCACCAGCGCCTGGACTTCATCAGCCGCTGGATTGATACCGTTTTTCATCGCGCTCCGGAATTCAGCATTGAGCTCAGCCCAGTCGGCCTGTGCTTTTTGCATACCTTCCGGGCCCATGGCTTCACCACGTTGCTTCAGGGTTTCCAGTTGTTCGGGAGTATAATATTTCTCGTGCATTTTAGTCACCTTAATCGTTTCGAG
>JBCCIM010000196.1 GCA_039111535.1 Bacteroidota bacterium
AGACATCCCACCAAGCCACCAGCCTTATGAAGCCCTCCAGCCATCAATCCCGTCGCAACTTTATCCAGAAAACTACAGCCGGCCTCCTGGGCATGGGCGTCGCCGCACCCTGGGCTTCAAATCTCTTGATGGCCAATGGCTTGCCCATGCTTCCCGATGATGAAAAACTGGGTATTGCACTGGTTGGTTTGGGGAATTACGCCAAAGGCCAGCTCGAGCCCGCGTTGTTGGAAACCGACCTTTGCCGGCTCACCGGCATCGTTACCGGCACCCCCTCAAAAGCGGCCGACTGGACGAAGCGCCACCCCCACCTCAAAGGCCACGTCTACAACTACGAAAATTTCGACCGAATCGCTGAAGATGACGCCATCGACATTATCTATGTTGTGCTGCCAAATTCTATGCACGCGGAGTTTACGATCCGTGCAGCAAAAGCTGGCAAGCACGTCATCACCGAGAAACCCATGTCGACTTCTGTCGCTGAAGCACAATCCATGATTGATGCCTGTGATGCTGCCGGCGTCAAACTATCGGTAGGCTACCGGTGCCAGTTTGAGCCGCACAATATGGAGGCCATGCGACTCGGACAGGAGCAGGTGTTTGGGCCCGTAAAAATGTTGGAGACCGAGTTTGGCTTCCGCATCGGAGATCCTAACCAGTGGCGATTGAAGCATGCGCTGGCCGGCGGTGGTGCACTCATGGATGTTGGCGTCTATGCCATTCAGGCAGCCCGGTATGTAACCGGACAAGAACCCGTACGCGTTTGGGCACAGGAGTTTAAAACCGATCCCGTGAAGTTTGCTGAAGTAGATGAAACCATCACTTGGCAGCTGACCTTCCCGGACGGCGCCATGGCCAATTCCACAACGAGCTACATTGCCAGCACACAGCGTCTGTATGCGGCGGCTGAACAAGGATGGTTTGAAGTCAATCCTGCTTACTCGTACAGTGGCATCAAAGGCCGCACGTCGCGCAATGCAATGGAATTCCCGCAAATCAATCAGCAAGCCGCGCAAATGGATGCCTTCGCAGATTGCGTGCTCAATGATCGCCAGAGCACGGTAGACGGGTACGAAGGTATGCGGGATATGAAAATTGTCGAGGCGATCTACCAGAGTATTAAAGAAGGAATGCCTGTGGCGCTTGGAGGCTGAGATCTTTCCAGGCGCGAAAAATAAGCCCAAATCGATTATATAACTGTAATCAAGTACGGGAATATTGTTATCCGGCAATCATGAAGCTGTTGCCTGCCTTGCCAGTTCACAATGAGAGGTTTGTATTCACACTGCCTGGTGTTCTATGCCATCAAAAAAGCGCAAGGTGTGTTCAACCATCCTGTTCCAGTAAGGCCATTCGTGCCCGCCCTCGGATGTTGTAAAGGTATGGTCGATTTGTGCTGCTTTCAGCTGCTGCGAAAACTCGACGTTGCCACCATAAAGCACATCATCTTTGCCGCAATCCATGCGCAGTGGAGGAAGCTGCGCCTTGTGCTGTGTTGCCCAGTGCAATACGTCTGTTTCGTTGGGATTTTCGCACTGATAGATCGACAAGTCTTCTTCGACGAAGATGCGCATTTCCTCTATGGTTGTAATGGCTGAGTGGGCCGAGATGCCACTGAACCTGCTAGCATACTTCGCGCCCAGCCGCAAGGCCCCATATCCTCCCATGGATAGGCCTGTGATGTAAACGCGCGATTTTTTGGAAGCTGCCGGCACCCTTTTTAGCACCGTCTCCAGCATGTCTTCCATGATCCATTGTTCGTAGTTGAACCCATTACGCAGTGGCAGGTAGGCGGAGCCGGCGTAGTAGCTGCCGTCCTCTGGCATGACCAATAGCATTTCGTCGATTTCATTGCTTTCCCGGAGTCGCTCATACACCGCATGTGCGCCGCCCATATTCATCCAAACCCAGTGGTTGCCATACACGCCGTGCAACAGGATGACTATGGGGAGATCCGTCGCTTCGCTGTAGGCATTGTAGCAAGATATATTGCCCCGGCCTTTCAGCGAAGAAGCGTGAACAGTGAGGACCATGCGCTTGTCCGCTGCGCCTTCGGGGGAGGATTGTTCGATTTGTTGGATGGACATATGGGGGATGTTTTGAGTGTCGAATGCCGAGTGATGCGAATTAAGGGTTCGAATCTACAATGCCGGTACACCGTCATCCTCAGCTTGACTGGGGATCCACAGGCATGGCAAGCGCTCTTGAATGTGCACTGATGACCCGAGCCATCCCGATGGATACCCAATTAAGTTGGATATGACGCGTGAAGAATACTGATATAAAAGGAGTGCTCAACTCTTAATTCGCATGAGTGCCGAATGTTGAGTGCCGTGTAATGCGAACGTCTGCAATTAATATTCGACACTCAACTCTTATTCTCCATCAATCACAATCACGCCCTTCGCAAGCCGGCCGTTGAGCATATCATCAAAACCTGCTGCAACAGTTTCCAGCGTGTAGGTCTTGGTTATCAACTCATCGAGTTTCATTTTGTCGTTGCTGTACAACTCAAACAAGCGGGGGAAATCGCGCTCCGGGTTACACTGGCCGTAGAGTGGATTGATGTAGATTTTATCCCACTCAAAAAGCTCGCAGTCGAAATCAATACGCTGCTCGATGCCGCTAACCTGGACGGCGGTGCCTGCGCTGCGCACCAGCTTCAAAGGCGCTGAGCCAAGCGCCGGCACAGCAGTGCACTCGAAGGCGTAATCAGCAAGCCTTCCTTGATTGACTTCGCGCACGCGTCGGGCTACGTCTTCGAAATCTGTGTCTGCCTGATCAGCACGGACGGTGTGTGTGGCACCAAACTTTTTTGCCTGGTTGAGCCTATGCTCACTAATATCGATAGCGATCACCTTTGCTGCACCAGATAGTTGGGCTGCTTGTACGACGTTTAGGCCAACGCCTCCACACCCGATGACGCATACCGAGGCACCAGCCTGAACGTTAGCTGCATTAACAACAGAGCCCCATCCAGTCATGACACCGCAAGCTGCTATGGAAGCAACGTTGTAAGGGATGTTTTCCGTCAGCTTGGTTACCGCTGCTTGTTTGACTACTGCGTACTCAGACATGGTGCCCAGGTGAAACGAGCGCTCAATAGGCGCGCCGCCCAGTGTTGAAGCTTCCGGGTGGGCGTGGCCGCTAAGGTCGCCAGAACACACAGGCGAATTGACCTCGCAAATGTGGGGATTGCCTTCCAGGCATTGAAAGCACGTCCCGCAGGGGATGGCCCAGTTCAGTAGTACGCGGTCCCCGGGCGCAATGCCGTGTACACCAGTGCCAACCGCATCAACAACGCCGGCGCCCTCGTGGCCGACGATAAAGGTCTTTTCCCAGTTTTGAATAGAGTCCCAGTCGGTATGGCAGATGCCGGCTGCCTTCATCTTGACCCGCACCTCTCCTGGTGCTGGTTCGCCTACTTGTATGGTCTTGATCTCGAAATTTCCACAACCATCGGAAACCAAAGCTTTGGCATTGATCATGTTCTTTGTATCGAATGGATCCCTCACCGTGTCATTCTGAACGTAAGTGAAGAATCTGGTATTTATTGGACACGTTTCAGGTAATTTCGAAGCGTACCATTTTAGACAGATTCTTCGCGCAGCTCAGAATGACATGTTAGTAACCTGCAAAATGGTATTCAACGGGCATATAGTTGGTATCTGCGGGTTTATCATCAGGCAGAATCACTTCCGGGATGACGTTATAGCCTTCGCTCTTAATTCGCGTATGCGCTAGCTAGCTACCAAAATATTACCCGGGGCAAGGTCTATCTGAGGATTGGCTAGATTGCTCTTGTCAATCTGCTGCCCGCTTTTGATAAACTTCGTGCCCAGTACATAGGCTTTCGGGTGATTGACCGCGTCCACAGCCAGCAAGTGGTTGCCGTTGAAATACCAGATAGAGAGGCGATTCGCCTCATCCGCTTCACGCCGAACAACCAGTTCGTCATATCCTGCAGAGAGTCCCACTGCTTGAAACTTGACGTCGTACTGATCCGACCAAAACCACGGGATTTTGTCGTACACTACGTCGTTGCCGCAAATGGCAGCTGCAGCCACCTTGGCCTGATCTGCCGCATTTTGCACCGATTCGAGCCGGATGTGCCGATCGTAGTGAGGATTGTAGTGGTAGGTGCAGTCACCGACTGCATAGATGTTACCGTCGCTGGTACACGCTGTGTCATCGACAACAATGCCGTTGTCCGTTTTCAAGCCGGCATCTGTAGCGAGCGTCGTATTGACGCGTATGCCAACGCCGAGTATTACAAAATCTGCTTCTATGGCCTGTGTATCTGCGCAGGTCACCACAACCGCGTCGGCGCTTTCCTGTATTGCATTGACCTGCGTGTTGGTATGGATGTCGACCCCATGTCGGGCGTGCAGGGCTTCGAAAAAACGCGAAATCTCGGGTGCTGCCACGCGCGCCAGCGTCCGCTTTTCGCGTTCGAGCACCGTGACTGACGCACCAAGTTTTTTCAGCGATGCTGCTGCTTCCAGGCCGATGTAGCCGCCGCCAATAATGACAATGTTTGGATCCGCTTTGCCGGCCAGCGCCGCTTTGATGCGTGCAATATCTGCTGCATTGCGAATCGTAAAGATGCGGTTTGACGCATCCATCCCCTTTATGGGCGGGATGAAAGGCCTTGCGCCAACAGCCAGTATGAGCTTCGTGTAATTGAGCGTTTTGCTATTCTCCAACACAAGCAGCCGTGCTTTGCGATCGATGCGTTGTACTGCGTTGCCAAGCATGAGCGTGATCTGCTGATCATCGTAACTCTTTTGCGGTCGCAGCAATATATCAGCTAGCGCTTTCTCTCCCGTCAGATGGGTTTTCGACAGGGGCGGGCGGTGGTAGGGTAGCCGACCATCACTGTCAACAAGCAAAATGCGGCCTTGCCAGCCTCTTTTGCGTAGCTCAAAAGCAGCCGAAACACCGCCGTGGCTTGCACCAACGATGACACAGGTTTCGTCGGCTGTAGACATGGATTCCATGGGGACTTACTCGTTTGCTACGTGGAGTACCATGCCATCAAGTGCTTCTGTGATTTGGATCTGACAACCGAGCCGGCTGTATTCGGTCAGGTTATCGTCCAGCTCCAGCATCATGGCTTCCACATCTTCCTGCGTCCCTGTTTTTTCGAAATACTCGGGAGCTACATGCACGTGACATGTTGCACAAGAGCAAACACCGCCACACTCTCCCTCAATGCCCTGGATATTGTTATTTACAGCCAACTCCATGATGCTGCCTGAGTCAGCTTCCAGTTTGGTTGATTGTCCATCCCTGGTGATAAATGTTATTTCAGCCATCCTCTTTTATTTAGGTCAAGTTGTGGTGTGTGATGGTATTACATGGATTAGAAATTACGCCAATCCGGCAGCAATTTATCGTTTGTTGAACCTCAGGGTCAGGCTGTCGTAGCCAACTTTGCGATGGAAGTCGTCTCGCCATTCCTCGATATTCTCTTTGTAGTCTAAAATGTCGATGCTTTGCACGCGCTCCACTAAAATCGGGATGAGTGTGCGCATAATCTGACGAATATGTGTTGCGCCGAGACAGTTATGTGTACCAAAGCCAAAGCTAAGGTGCGGGTTGATTTTCCGGTCGAGTACAACTTTGTTCGGGTTTTCGAACACGGTAGCATCGCGGTTGGCGGATGCCCAGCACAGTGAGATACGCGCGTCTTCTTTTACCTGGTGGCCACAGATTTCGGTGTCCTGCTTTACAATGCGGCCCATGTGTGTGAGGGGCGCAAAGTATCGGACAAGTTCTTCGATTGCTCTGGATGTGATCTCTGGTTCATTCCGTAGCCGCTCCATGGATTCAGGATGTTCTGCCAGGTAAGCCAGGGTGTTGGTGATCATGTTAATCACCGTGTCTCTGCCGCCGGCGAACGTAAGCACTGCAATGCCCGTAACTTCCAGTCGCGATAGTTTTCTGCCCTCAAAATCGGCGTTCAACAACCCCGAAAACATGTCTTCACCAGGGCCCGCCTCCGCCTCATCCATTTTTTTGTCGATATAATCATAAAGCACTTGTGCTTTTTCGGTATCGAGCGGGTCGTCTTCGCTGCGAAATACATGGGTGCCCCAACTCACGTAGGTTTCCGCTTCTTCGTACGGCACGTTCATCAGCAAGGTGAGTGCGCGGGATTGCAAAAGCAGCGAGAATTCCTGAATGGCCTCAAAGGCATCTTGCTCCAATACGACGTCTATGAGCGCCGTGGCCTGTGCTGCTAGCTGTGCCTGGTAAGCCGGCTCAAGCGGACGCTTGAACCAGGGTTCTACAATGGCGCGGTACTTCCCGTGCGTTGGCGGGTCAACTTCGAAAGGGATTTGTTTGACATCCCGAATGCTTTCTTCCGATGGGACAACAATGCGCCCTACGGATTCGCCTGCATCTGAAGAAAAAGTGGACCAGTTATGCGCACACTTGCGCACGTCCCTGTGGCGCAAGATCATCGTTACGGCATCCTGCTGGTCGTCTATTTCACCATAGCCATGCTCAAGTCTTGCTTTTTCGAACGGATCCGGCAGTTCAGATTTGCTCATGTAGGTCGTTGTGATCTTTAATTAGGCGCTTACATGCCGAAGATACAACAACCAAATTCTTCTTGCCCAGCAATTAATAATGCCTTGGGTCTGGCGTTACTTATAAGATAGTGATGGCATAATTTGCGTAACTTTTTGTGTATGCCTTGCAGCGCAATTTTATTCCAATTCTAAAGCAGGCATTTCTTGTACGGCCGTACCTTCTGTTGCCTCCTGGACTGCCGCGGCGAGCCCTTTGAGCATGCCGCCAAACACAAACTCATGCAGTGGAAAGACCGCGTACCAGTACATGAGTCCCCACAGGCCCACCGGGTCGTATACGGCGGTTTGTCGGATGATTGTGCCTTTCTCTGTAGGCGTAACGCAAAACTCCAGCCATGCGCGGCCCGGTAGTTTCATCTCTGCCAAAAGCCGCAGTCGCCGGTTTGGCTCGTACACTTCTACGCGCCAGAAATCGAGGGTGTCACCCACCAATATCTCATTCGGATGTCGCCGGCCCCGGCGTACGCCAACCCCTCCAATCAACAGGTCCATGAAGCCGCGTATTTGCCACAGCCAGTTGCCGTAATACCAGCCCTGCTCGCCACCAATGCGACGAATTGGGGCAAAGGCTTCTGCTGGCGAGGCGGCAATTTCGATTTCACGGGAATCAACCAGCCGGTTACCAAATCGTACACCACCCCAGTCTGCTTCGTAGCCGGCTGCTGAAAGGGCGTCCGACCAGCGTGTTCTGGCATAACGCGCTTCTTCATTGTTCAGGGCGCCATGTACTGCCGCTGCCATGGAACGGGGGGAGATGTTGGGGAAGAGCCGGCGCGCGGTGTCATCTTCTACAATGGTAGGATGTATGATGCTGTTGATCAGCTTCCTGCCTACGCGGGCATACAATGGCGTGACCAACCCCAACCATAAGCTGGAGAGATGAGGTGTTAAAAACGGGACGCGGATTGTGCGCCGTTTCAAGCCACGCTGCCGCGCGTATTCCTTCATGATTTCTCCGTAAGAAACCTGGCTGGTGCCCCCAATACCGACGACGAGGTGATCCGAAACGGGCAATGCTGCGCCGGCCACGAGGTATTCGAGCAGATCGGTGATTGCAATGGGCTGGGCCATCACATCAACCCAACGTGGCGTGATCATCACAGGGAGCCGCTCAACCAGGGCACGGATCATTTCAAATGAAAGGCTACCGGATCCGATAACAATCGAGGCACGAAACTCAAGGACAGGAATCCCGGTCGATCGCAAACAGGTGCCTACTTCCATCCGGCTGCGCAAATGAAGCGACAGGTCTTCTTCTTCGTCACCGAGGCCGCCGAGATAGATGATTTTTTCGATGCCGGCGCGCTTTGCCTCTTCTGCAAAGTTTAACGCACCACGACGGTCTTTCTCTGCAAATCCCTCATCTGCCCCCATCGAGTGGATCATGTAGTAGGCCACCTTGGCGCCATCCATGGTGCCGGCAAGGGAATCGGGGTCCAATACATCTCCTTTGACAACAGTGGTTGAGTTGCTGACACGCGACTGCATAACCTCTGGCCGGCGGCTCAGGCAGCGGACAGCGATGTCGCGCATCTCAAACTCATGAAGGAGCCGGCCGCCAATGTATCCAGTGGAGCCGGTCAGTAAAATTGGGGCAGCAGCCATTGCAGAGGCCATTGATTTGGTGGGTTGGTATGAGGGGGTGAGTGGTTCTTGTAATATGAGCATCGGCAGCAGCCGGCTTGACTTAAGGGGTATTGATAGAACACGTGGCATGACAGGCATGCCCAGTATGCGAAAGCGGTGAGGTGGAAAATCAAAAAGAGATTTTATCAGGTATCTAAATAAGACGGCGCTTTTTTATAAATGTCTAAAGTCCTGTAATGAACGCTTTGGTGTTTGAAGGCAAAAAAGGCAAGTGCTTAATCTGATCCAGTTTAGCAGATCTACAATTTTATACCGTGACATATCGGTAATTGGTACACGAATTGTTGCAGAAGTATGACGTGCATGTAGTTGCACAAATTTCTTTGCTAAGCTCAAGACGCTGTACCCTTCCCGCATTTACTTTTTCTATCTCGCAGACAGCACGCTATTTGTCTGCGCCTGTTGATTACCCGTCCCCCCGCCTCAAGAATAAGAACTCAACCTTCTACTGATCATGAATGCATCACGCATGACAGGGAAAGGACTGGAGCCTTATGTGCCAAGCGCGGACATGCCCTGGAATTATCAACGCGCTGCCCATCTCCTTCGTCGTTCACAGATGGGTGCCCCTCGTCACAAGGTCCTCGAGTTACTCTCCTTAACGCCAACACAAGCCGTTAACCAGCTTGTCAGTGAAACCCTCGCCCAGCCCGCTTTTGAGTATCCAGTTATGGCACCGGATGAAGACAATCCTGACAGGCGGATTACCGAACGCTGGATTGCTTTCCTGATGCGCGCCGGCATGCGCGAAAAAATGGCGCTTTTCTGGAGTAACCTCCTCATCGCATCCCTCAACGGCTACAACGAAGCCTACTATTTCGACTACCTGAGTCTCCTCAGGGACAATGCGCTGGGTAATTACAAAACCCTGGTCACGGAACTCGGCCTGAACACGGCCATGATTGAGTACCTGGACATGGACGGGAGCCACAAAGATGGCCCTAACGAAAATTATGCGCGCGAATTGCTGGAGCTGTTCACCATGAGTCCGCTCAACAAAGATGGGCAGCCCAATTATTCAGAGATCGATATTCAGGAAATTGCCCGTGCGTTTACCGGGTGGCGCCGGACAGACGGTGTTGTTGGCTTTACCGCCAGCCGCTTCGATGACGGAGAGAAAACCGTGTTTGGCCAAACCGGCAATTGGGGATACCACGATATCCTTGATATCATCTTCAGCGAACGGACCGCGGAAATTGCCGGCTACGTTTGTGGCAAGCTCTATGAGTTCTTTGTCTATGAAACGCCAGAGCAATCCGTCGTTGATGACATGGCGTTAACTTTTATCCAATCTAATTTTGACATTATCCCGGTATTGCAGCAGCTTTTTACAAGCACGCATTTCTACGAAAGCAATATCATCGGGGCAAAAATCAAAAGCCCATCAGAAGCTGTGTTGGGTTTCATGAATGAGATTGGCCGAGGGTTTACCGAAGAAGGCGAGGCAGAACAGCTCAATACAACCCGTAACCGAATTCAATACCTGGGACAACCGCTGGGTATGCCACCCGATGTATTTGGCTGGCCTGAGCACGATGCCTGGATTTCGGTGCAGTCGTTACCTTCTCGCTGGGATACGAGCGCCGGCATTGTATACGCCAATGATGGATTCCCGGATTTTGACCCGATTCCACTCGCCCGGTCCATTGACGATCACAATGACCCCTATGCCCTGGTCGATGGATTGGTAGAAACGGTATTGGCAGTCGGGCCCGGAGAATATAGCAATGAGCAACTCACGGAAATTCTTCTGGACGGCATTCCAACCTACGAATGGAATATTGAGATTGATGAAGCCACGTCGCGCTTGCAGGCATTTCTCGCATTCCTGACCAATCTGCCCGAGCATCAGCTCATCTAACCCCATCCCTGAAGCTTAACGATAGCCTGTATTTCGCGGCACCCTGTGGTGTCTCGGATCTGCTGGCCCGTCGTTTAACCTATGGCATACGCATCATGAAAACTTCAGCTACGAATAAACGAAAAGGTACTTCGCTTGCAGATGGCGCCGCGCACAAGGCGGATCATGCAACCTGGACTCGCCGCAGCTTTCTCGAAATGGCAAGTATGGGTGGGATTGCAACCACACTCATGGCCGGCGGCCTGCCTATGCAGGTGTTTGGTAAACACGCCCTGTTCCAATCCCCACAAATGATGGACAACGACCGCACCGTTGTGCTCATTCGACTTAATGGTGGCAACGACGGGCTAAATACGGTCATTCCTTTTAACGATGGCCTGTACTATGAGAAGCGCCCCAATATTGCCATCGCCAAAGCTGATGCCCTCTCTATTTCTGATAACCTCGGCCTCCATCCGTCGATGACGGGCTTGAAAGCGCTCTGGGATCAGGATCAAATGAGTGTTTTAACCAACGTCGGCTATCCAAGCCCGAACAAATCACATGCTACTTCCGGACAAATCTGGGAGCGGGGAGACCGGGAACTGGTTAGTGGTGGCTGGGGAGGCCGCTACATTGAAGCGAGCATTCCAGACATCTACACCGATATACCCGAGCACCCGGTGCTCACGCAGGTAGGGAGTTCAAATGCGCTCTTTTTTAACGGCCGTACGGGCCGGCTTGGCTTTGGTATCCCAAATGATCAGGTGCTGGAACGGCTCGCAGAAAGCAGCATCTTGTATGATGCTGAAGACGTACCGGCCACGCTTTGGGGAGAAAAGCTGTCGACCGTCCGCCGTGTGGCCAACAGCGCAAGCCAGTATGGCAAAGTGGTTGGCGATACGCTGCAAGCCCAGTCTAATGCTGTTGAATATCCCGATACGGCCCTTGGCCGGCAGCTGGCGAGTATCGCCAAAATGATCAGGGGCGGCTTGACCACAAAAATGTACCTGGTGCGTGTGGGCGGATGGGATACACACGAAAACCAGTTGAATCGCCATGTTAATCTGCTGACCAATCTTAGCAACTCGCTAAAAGCATTTCAGGATGATCTGGACAGCGACGGCCACAGCGAACGTGTGCTGACCGCTACTATTTCTGAATTTGGCCGGCGTGTTCACGAAAACGGAAGCTTTGGCACCGATCATGGAGAGGCTGCACCGCTGTTTGTGCTCGGAAAGAACGTGTTGCCGGGCGTGATTGGCGATTTGCCCGATCTCTCGGGGAGCAACCTGCCGTATAGCCTCGACTTCCGCTCAGTGTACGCAACCATCATGGAGCACTGGCTTGGGTTGGACAATGTAAGCGCGCAGTCTGTGGTCAATGGGGCATTCGATTATCAGCCGTTTGTTGCCTTTAACCCCGTGAGTCCGCCCGATAGTACGGGTAACGAAGCGGTTGAACAACCTGCGGCAACAGCCACGCTTGCGCAAAATTACCCCAACCCCTTCAATCCTGCGACCAACATCAGTTTTGAGTTAGCAGAATCCTCGTTTGTAAGCCTCCGGGTTTTCGATTTGCAGGGCCGGCTTGTTGATACGCTGGTGAGCAAAACACTGCCGGCGGGTCCGCATAACGTGACCTTTGAGGCACGGCACCTCACAAGCGGTACCTATCTCTACCGGCTCGAAAGTCCGCAAGGTGTGCAAACAAAACGCATGGTTCTCCTCCGCTAACCTGATAACCCGTTTTATCATGAATATGAGTCGTTTCGCCTGGCTGATTTTTTCATTAGTCATCTGGCAGAGCGTATCCCTGACAACCTCGGTTAGGGCGCAGTCTCCTGTGCTCGAAACGGTTGTTGTCGAAGACGTCACTGCAGAATGGATGCCCGTGACGTTGTCTGCCACCTTCACCAACCCCGTGGTGGTTTGCTCTGTTTTCCAGCTTACCGCGGATGTACCCAAAGTGGTGCGGTTGAATAACGTTTCAGCCGCCGGCTTTGACATCCGATTGCAAAACCCCAACGATGACGCCCTTGAAGTTGAGCGTGTTTATTGCCTTGTTGCAGAAGAGGGGGCCTGGACATTGCCCAACGGCGCCTTGTTCGAAGCGTTTACGCATACGAGCGTGGAAACGGGAGGCAGCATGCAATGGGGGGCTGAAGAGATTGCATATGCACAGTCGTATGCTAACCCCATGGTGTTTGGGCAGGTCATGAGTTTTAAC